>CAZLTF010000231.1:0-2523 GCA_964562195.1 uncultured Bacteroidales bacterium
ATGTTTCCGGAACGAAACACAATCTCTGTCCCGGGTTTAAATATATCTTTAATTAGCTCATCGGCAACCTTTTCCGCTTCTCTTATTTCTCGCAGCATATTTTTTAATTCCTCAATCCTATTCACAATCACCTCCATTAAGAAAATTGTCATCTATAAAATATTCATCGTCATCCCACCTTTTATCCAGAAATTTACTCTCCTCAGTATTAAAGACAACATTAACCCCATCTTTGCTGCAATAATAAAGCCCATCATCCCGCCTTTTAACAATGTCACCTTTCTTGAGATTTAGGAAAACTAAATCTCTGATTAATATTTTTGCTTTGCTTTTACTCAAATCGATAAATTGATTATTTTCCATATCCCACCATTATGTTTTTTATGTTCACTCACCATATTCACACTCATTACCCTCAAACTCAACCCATTTTTCACAAAACTTGCAACGCAGACGCAATTCATAAGAAACTGTACTTCCACATTTATTGATAAATGCTGAAAAGCAAAAATCACCCACAGAATTGCTGGATATCTGGTTCGATTTACCACAATATGGGCAAGTGAATAGAAAATCAATTTTTACTTTTTTACGCATTTCAATTTCCTCCTCTATACATCTTGTTTACGGTTACAGATATCGTCTATTACACTTAACACCCATTTTAATATATCGGCTTTTGCCTTCAACGAAAGCTGTGTCATAGCCAAAGGCGCATTTTCAAAAATAGTTGCAGTTGGATATGACAACAAATCATTCGATTCAATTTCTTTTATCTTTTCTTGAAGAATGTTTATTAATTCCACCACACCCTTTTCACATTCATTTTTCATCCCAATCACCTCGCTTTTAATTAAAAATACCCAGTCAACCGGCTCCGACGCCTTCCATCAAGCGTGCAGACAACTCGATGTGTGACTGGCTATTACTATTGTCTTGATAATTCCAATGATTCATATTAAGTCTGTGGAAATTGCCTAATTTGCAAATCTTCGGGGATCGGTTCTCTTTTACTCATCTGCTTAAAGAAAAAAGGAACTCCAGCAGCCTCACACTGGTTACGTATAGACCTTGCCCAATCTGGATTCATTAACCGTGCTCTTGGTCCAGTTTCTCCACCAACAATTACCCAATTGAGCTTTCGGTCAGATGGATGAATTGGCTCAAAAGCACCATTCCTGCCTGATAGCGCATCAACCACAAAGCCATCTGCTTTAAGAAACGTCAAATCAATTGGTCCCAACATCGGTTCTATACTTACAAATCTCTTTGTGTTCTCATCCCCGGTTTGCAATAATAAGGGGATTCTTTGGTTGGCCCATCTTTGATTTTCTACCGAAACACCAAGCCAGACATTCTGAGGAATTTTAGATAAACGAGCAGATGGCTCTTTTTTAAAATATTCATACATTCTCTGCGGTCTTTTCGTAAGAATAAAGAACACATGCCACCAACCAGCCGAAATCCACGACATTACTTCATCTATCCATTCAAACAGCACATCTTCGTGAAATAGGTCGCCCATACTGCATAAAAAAACTTTCCGCGACTTTCTCCACCGGATTGGCATGCTAATTTTATCTCGATGAAATGTAATCTGAAACGGATTATCTTTTGGATACCCGAAACGTCCAGCCATTCGCTTCGCAAACCTTTCAGCGTAACAATACTTACAACCTTCACTGATTTTTGTACAGCCAGTTATCGGATTCCAGACCTCTTCGGTCCATTCAATTTTTGTCGGCATTTTATCTTCTCCCTATTGGTTCAGGGCACCCGGCAGGAATCGAACCTGCTTGCCTCAAGCTTGCCAGGGCGTGTCACGTATCCGCAGCCGATACGCTTTACTGTGGTCTGCCACAGCCCCTTGCGCCACCATTGCGCCACGGGTGCCATTAAAAGTTATTGAACTTCCTTTTTCGCCGTTTCCCAAGAATACGTAACAGTTGTCTTTACATGAAACTTCTTACCGCACTCATAACATTCAAACTCATTAAAATCTTCATCAAAAAAGAATGCCTCGTCCGTATCATGTTCTGCTCCACAATAAGGACAAATTACTTTTTCCGTACTATAATTACTAAAAATTATCATAATACCTCCTTTAACAGCATTTTCACAATAAAACTACCAACAATGAATAGGGCACCCGGCGGGACTCGAACCCGCACGGCACAACGTATCTTCCGCAGGCTGGGGCACTTGCTAACCCAATACCTACGGCACCTCTTCTTTCTTTCAACATGAACTTACAGTTCATGCCTATTGGTATAGCGACAATATGACTATCCGGAATCATCATATCGTACACTATACAATAGGATAGCAGTGCTTCCGTCCCCTCGATTTCTGTGCCTATCTGTTGCAACGTTAGCGTCTACCAATTCCGCCACGGGTGCCACATTTAGTCTTCTCTATACTCAACAGCAAAATAACTACATGCAGGGTATGATACATGCCAACCCTCACTTAATTCACCTTTCCAAGCCCGTGCTTTCAGTTTTAATCGAACTATGGTAGGAT
>CAZLTF010000232.1:0-3368 GCA_964562195.1 uncultured Bacteroidales bacterium
ATCAATTCGCTTTTTCTGAATTATATTGCAACAATCTCCTTCGCAGACTATTCTTTAACGTTTATTTATTGAGAATTTGTTTCGTTATGTATTTTTATTATTGCCTTGCGGATTCCCACACTATCAAAACCACATTCTGCATACAATTCTGCGGGACTTCCGTGTTGGATAAAACGATCGGGAATACCCAATTTTTTTATTTTCGCCGTATATTGATTTTCAGCGGCAAAATCCGTTACGGCAGAGCCGAATCCTCCTATTATCGTTCCATCTTCGACGGTGATGACTTTGTCAAATTTTTTGAAAATCAGGTGCAATAGTTCCTCATCCAGCGGTTTCAAAAAACGCATATCATAATGAGCCACCGAAATATCATTATCCGCAAGCGAATCAATAGCTTCCATCACAAAATTGCCCGGATGTCCGAGACTCAAAACCGCAATTTCACTTCCTTCACGCAATAGTCTTCCTTTTCCAAGGGGAATTTTCTCCAATGTTTTTCTCCAGTCCTTCATCACCCCTCTTCCACGCGGATAGCGGATTACAAACGGAAGTTGTTTTTCCGCTTGGGCAGTAAACATCAGATTGCGCAATTCGACCTCATTGAGCGGTGCGGAAATAATCATATTGGGGATTGCATTAAAATACGCCAAATCAAAAGCTCCATGATGTGTAGGTCCGTCTTCACCTACAAGACCACCTCTGTCAAGACAAAATATCACCGGTAATTTTTGGAGAGCAACATCGTGAATAACCTGATCATAAGCGCGTTGCATAAACGTAGAATAGATATTACAAAAAGGTATTAAGCCTTCTATCGCCATAGCTGCCGAGAAGGTAACTGCATGCTGTTCGGCAATACCTACATCAAAAACTCTTCCGGGCATTTCTTTTTGCATAATGGTAAGCGAGCTACCACTCAACATCGCCGGTGTGACACCTACAATTTTGGGATTTTGTTTTGCCAATTCAAGAATTGTATAGCCAAATACATCTTGATATTTGGGCGGCATACCATTGTGATCGGAAGGGAGTATCTCTCCGGTTGTTTTGTCAAATTTTCCCGGTGCATGATACATTGTCGGTTCTTTTTCCGCTTTCGGCAGTCCTTTTCCTTTTTTGGTAATGATATGTAGAAGTTTCGGTCCCGGAATATTTTTCAAATCCCGGAATATTTTTACCAGATGCACAACATCATGACCATCGGCAGGACCAAAATAGCGGAAGTTATAGGCTTCAAAAAGATTGCTTTTTTCAAAAATAGAACCTTTGACCGCTTCACTGAATTGCCGAACCAAATTGCGCGAATTTTCGCCGTATTTGGTATCTCCACCCATCAATTTCCATATCGTATTCTTGAAACGATTATAGCCCTTGGAAGTCGTGATGTCCACCAGATATTTTTTCAAAGCTCCAACACTTTTGTCAATAGCGATACCATTATCGTTGACGATCACAAGAAGATCACTATTGGAAGCACCGGCATTGTTGAGACCTTCGAGTGCCATCCCGCCGGTCAATGCCCCATCTCCGATGATCGCTATATTATGTTTGTTGAGTCCTTGTATTTGTGCTGCAATTGCCATTCCCAAGGCAGCCGAAATAGAAGTAGAAGAATGCCCTACACCAAATCTGTCGTGTTCACTTTCATCCATTTTGGGAAAACCGCTGATACCACCATACTTCCGGTTGGTATGAAAATTCTCCCTCCGTCCTGTCAATATCTTATGCGGATATGCCTGATGACCTACATCCCAAACGATATTATCCAAAGGAGAATCAAAGACATAATGCAAGGCTACTGTCATCTCTACTACCCCAAGACTTGCACCAAGATGCCCCGGATTTTGGGACACAACCTCTATCACAAACTGTCTCAACTCAGCACAAAGTAACGGCAATTGATGTACTGAAAGCTTTTTCAGATCTTCCGGTGAATCTATTTTTGAAAGTAATTCTCCCATAATTATTTGTAAAAATCTAATTGTAATTCTGTTTTTTCTCAACCTCCGCTCTTGATTATCATATTTCAATTTTACATCCCTTCAAAAATTGAAAACAAGACTTACGCCGAAATATTCTGTTTAGCAATATCTTGGATACGTTGAATCATCCCCGCCAGACCATTGACTCGCGCAGGTGAAAGATGTTCGATTAAGCCGATTTTTTTTAGAAAACGCAAGTCGGCATTTAAAATATCCTCCGGCGTTTCACCCGATACTATTTTCACCAACATAGAGATGACACCTTTGGAAATGAGCGCATCACTATCTGCCAGAAAATACAATCTCCCTTCTCTCTTTTCGGCGGTAATCCAAACCCTTGATTGGCAAGTTTCAACCAAATTTTCGTTGGTCTTAAAACGGCTGTCCATCGCAGGAAGCTCTTTCCCCATATCAATAATATAACCGTATTTATCCAACCAATCATCAAAGACCGCAAATGCATCGATGATCTGCTGTTCCTTTTCTTGCAAATTCATATCTACAATTTTTTTGCAAAGGTATAAAAAGGATTGGTAATACGGGAAATTATATTTTCATGCTACCGGAATTAAAAATATTCGGTTTCTAAACCAAAAGTTCGTGATTTAGTTATAAATATTAAGTAAAAATACAATAATCAAATAAATATTTAAGCAAGAAGCAATATTTCATAATAAATTCATAGTTTTGCAGCGAGAAAAAATACGAAAAAAATAGATAGTTATGCAAGGAAAAAAACATTACATCGAAGCTGCCATTCGATCTGCAAAATGGCATGAGAATTACAAAAAAGAGATGAGCAAGAAGAAATTTGACACGATAGCCGTGCACGGGATTTATTCTATGCAAGAGTCTTTGGATTTCAATCAGGGGTCTGTTATTGAGCCGATATATATGTCCACCTCACAGGCGTATCGCGATGCCGATGAGATGGAAGCGGCTTTGGGATATGAGATTCCTACTTGGTGCTATTCGCGTATTGCCAATCCTACCATGTATTATCTGGAAGGTGTATTGGCAATGATGGAAGCCTATGGAACAGACTTGGAGACCTCTGCCATCGCCACTTCCTCCGGAATGAGTGCGATCATGACGGCTGTTGAACCATTCTTAGTAGTCGATAAGAAAGATCCCGGCAAACCGATTAACTTCGTAGCCACAGCCCAAGTATATGGTGGAACATTCCAACAATTTGCCGAACGCAAACACAATGACCGGAATATCGAATGGAGAAAAGTTGTACACTCCAACGATATGAGTGAATGGGAAAATTTGATTGATGAGAACACCCGTTTTCTTTACGGTGAAATGCCCAGCAATCCGGGATTGGCATTTTTTGATCTTGCCGAAGTGGCAAAAATTGCACACAAACATGGCATACCT
>CAZLTF010000233.1:0-3302 GCA_964562195.1 uncultured Bacteroidales bacterium
TCATACTTATTAATTATATTATTATCATTCTCCCAAAAATACCACGTTATTATTGATGTGGGTATTATTCCTAAATATTTTGCAAATTATTAGATAATTTCATTACCAAACAAATTTTTTTTTAAAAAGTTCATAAAAAATTTACTATTAGTAGTAATGTTGTTCGTAAAATTATTATTATTAATAGAGTATGATTGGTTTTGTTATGGTAAAATATGGGTGTTTGCTTTCGAAAATGATAGGAAATTTTTGAAATTGTTAATAATTATTGATTTGTTGAGTACTTATTAATAAGATTTGTTAATGTTTTTTCTGATATTGGTTTGGAATGAAAATCGGAGCAACCAACTTGAAATGCTTTTTCTTTTTCTTCGGGTGTAGAATAGGCGGTCAAAGCTACAATGGGAATTTCCTTGTTGAAGCTGCGAATTTCTTGAGCTGCTTGGTATCCGTCTTTTATGGGCATTTTAATATCCATTAGAATTAGAAGTACTTCCGGATGGGTTTTGAATAATTCTATGGCTTCGTTTCCATTTTTTGCATGATAGAGTTTTATTTTTTGTGGCATTTTGCCAATTAATATTGAAAATAGGAGGTAATTGATATTTTCATCTTCTGCCAGAATAATGGGTATCTCGTTTGTTTCTTCTTGTTTTGTTTCTTTCTTGGATATGTTTGAGACGGGGGAGGTGTTTACAGGATTGTAGGGCATTGTAAAGTAGAATGTGGAGCCTGCTCCTTTTTCTGATTCTAATGTTATATGTCCGCCTAATAATTCCGCATTTTCTTTGGCAATAGATAGCCCAAGTCCTAAGCCGCCAAAATTTTTGGCAGATTGGCTGCTTTCTTGTCTAAATCGTTCAAAGATAATCTCTTGTTTGTGTTTGGAGATTCCGATACCGGTGTCTTTAACATAAATCTTAATTTCGTTATCAACAATCTGCAAACCAATTTCTACGAATCCATTGTGCGTAAATTTGATGGCATTTTCAATAAGATTGTGAAGAATTTTATTAATCTTTGATTTGTCAGAGTAGATTGTACTTTCGATATCTGTGTGTTTAGATTCAAGATAAATTTGAATGTTTCTTTCTTTGGCTTTCAATTCGAAGATAGAAAATATATCAAGTAAAAGATAGTTGATACAAACCTCTTCGTTTTTTGATGTTATCTGTTTTGTTTCAAGGTATGATATTTCGAGGATGTCATCAATAATTCGCATTAGCTGATAGCTACTATTTTGAATGATGTTGACATAATAATTTCTTTTTTGTTCGTTCAGTGAGTTGTCTTTCAATAAATTGGTAAACCCGATAATACCATTCATGGGAGTCCTTATTTCATGGGAAAGATTGTGGAGAAAACGTGTTTTTAGTTGGTTGCTCTTTTCGGCTTTTTCTTTTGAAATTTCCAGTTCTTCTTTTGCTTTTTCGATATTTGTGATATCCCTTCCTATGATCGCAATGGCTTTTTTCGAGCCGTCTTTATGAAAAAGAGGAATCTTAAGCAGGTCAAAAGTATGTGTGTTTTCATCTATATCCGTTAGATGCTCAATGCTTTGATAGACTTTATTGTCTTGCCAGATAAGATTGTCGGATAGGTTCCAATTCCGGATAAGCTGGCGATATTTGGGATGAGCGATTTCTGCTATTTGCGCATCTGTTTTGCCGTAATACTTGTCATGTGGGATTTGGTATAAATCCAATGTCGCTTTATTTGCCAGTAACCATTTGCCTTCGCTGTCTTTGTAGCAAATCACGTCGGGCACCGTATCAATAAATGTTTTGAGAATATCTTCATTGTATTGTGCTTTCTCTTTTTCCAGAATAAGTTCTTTCTCGATTTTTTTTCGTTCTCGAAGGTCTCTGATGATTGATACTCTTGCTTCTTTGTTGTGGTAGGAAATATTGTTTGAGATTATCTCTATAGGAATAAGTTCTCCTGATTTATGCCAAATCTCAATTTCATAGAGGTTTGATTTTTTTCGATTCATCTTTTCGATAATGGTAGAATGGTATTTTTTTGGTACTATCGATAAGAAAGTATGATGTGTTTCTGTGTCTTCAAAATTGTATCCTGTGATTCTTGTGATAGCGGTATTCATGTCCAAGATTATTCCGTCTTTGTGAATAATAATGCCTTCCATAGAAATATTTGAGAATTGTCTGAAACGCTCTTCGCTTTTTATGAGTTCATTTTTTGCGATGAGTTCTTTTGTGAGATCGCGAATGATGCTATAAGTGTATTCTTGTCCCAAAATGATTGCAGAGTGAAGGGAAACTTCTGTTGTAATATAATTACCGTTTTTCTTTTTGTACTTCCATAAAAATTTTGCAGATCCTTCCTTACGCATCTTCTCAAATTGTATTTTCAAAAAATCTTTCGAACGTACACCTTCACTTTGGTACTCAACTGAAACTTCAAGAGGAGTTAGATCTAAAAATTCTTTTCTCTCATAATCAAATATTTGTAATGCCTTGGCATTGCAATCTATGAAATGTTGAGTTTCGTCAAGGATAATAATTGCATCATTGGAATTTTCAAAAAGTTTTCGGTATCTTCTCTCATTTTCGATGATGATTTTTTCCGATTTGATAATATCCGTTATTTCTTCTTTGATTGCAATAAAGTGTGTTATTTCTCCCTTCTCGGATTTCAAAGGTGTGATCGTAAGACGTTCCCAAAAGAGTTTGCCATATTTGTCCCTGTTTTCGATTCGACCTTCCCAGATTTTTCCGGCAAGAATGGTCATCCAAAGATCTTTATAGAATTTTCTTGGATATGTTCCTGATTTTAATATTCTTGGATTTTTGCCTATGGCTTCTTCTTTTGTATAACCTGTTATTTTGGTAAAACTTTGATTGACATATTCAATGTTTCCATTGATATCCGTGATGACGATTACATTGGCGCTTTGCTCAACGGCGGTTGATAATTTGAGTAATTCTTCCTGAATCTGCACATTTTTTGTCTCATTGGTGGTTGTGATAGCATATCCTTGAAGCTTATTGTTCGTATTATATATTGCATTTATGGTATATTTGATAATGAGTTCAGTATTCTTTATCGTCAATTTGGTAGTCCCTGAAAATGTCTTTTTTTTCTCCAAAACGGAGATGATATCACGAAAACCGGAGAGTCCAGAATCAAATACGATTGCCAGATCAAGAAGGTTAGAGCCTAATATGGGATAAGATATTTTTGAAAAATATGCCATCGAAATTTGATCCAGAAAAGTAATATTTAGTTCTTTGTCAAGAGTGATTATGCGCGTGTCTTCAATTGAATTGAGGATGTTTTGC
>CAZLTF010000234.1:0-4121 GCA_964562195.1 uncultured Bacteroidales bacterium
AATCGTTTTGGTAAGATAATGAGCGTTGTTTTGCCGGACCCTCTGCCAAGCGATTATAAAGTGAGACTCGCTCAATATAAGCTGCTGAACAATGAGGCAAAAAAATTGGAGGTTATTGAATATCTGTTAAGAATAAAGGCAAAGAACGTTGGTTATGTCATTAATTACAATGAATCTAGATACAACAGGGGAATTTATATTGAAGCATTGTTGGACAGAATTAAGTTTGATTCGGTTCAAGAAGCTCTTGGAATTGATGGGAGCCTTAATGCGACTTTGTTTGATTTTCTAAGAAGAAATATAATTTCGCCTGGATTTGTGTTTAAGGGACGGGAATATCACCCCCCGAGAGATCCGGTCAATGCTCTTCTTTCACTGACGTACAGCATTTATTATTCGCTTTTGATTCCTATTTCTATCTCCTTTGGTTTTGATCCGTATATTGGTTTTTTTCACAAAAAGAGAGGCAAGCATGCAGCTTTTTGTTCTGACGTTATTGAGATATCAAGACCGTGGCTAACACTTTTTGTGTTTCATGTGGTAAATGATGGTTTTTTTGAACCTGGTGACTTTGAAAAAACTAGTGGCGATAATTGTTATCTTAAGCAGAAAGCATTGAAGGCATATGTGAAACTATTTAGTGAGCGTGTCATACATGGCAAAAGTTCTTTTTTGGATTACAGTATTGATTTTCTGAAAAAATTGAGGGAGTTAATTTTGTGATGAAGTATCTTGTAACTTATGATGTAAGGAACGACAAACGCTGGCACAAACTTTTTAAGTATTTGAAGAATATGGGTTTAAATGTCCAGCTATCCTGTTTTGAAGTGGAAATGAAGCGGAGCAACATGCTCAAATTTGTAGCCGATATTAGAGAGATAATAAACGAAAGGGAAGACAGTGTTTATATTTTTCCGCTATCGGACTATTTAGAGTCGATGGTTGTAAAAATTGGAAGGAAAGAGGAGATAGACGAGGGCAAAGTAGTATGAGCAGAATAGAAAAGTATGTAGTTATTTATGATATAAGTGATACAAAAGCTCGAACAAAACTTTCTCGGTTGCTTTTTGAGTATGGCATAAGAACTCAACTGTCAGTATTTGAATTCACTGTTAAAGAAAAGGATTACAAAAAGCTAATACGTTTGTTGAAGAAAAGAGCAGAACACTGGAACGATAAGATTTATGTTTATCCAATAGATGGCAAGAATATTTTGAAAATAAGGAGATTGGGTCAAATGAGAAATTCGATAATTAATGATTTTTTTATTTGACATATAAAATAATTAAAGTTACAATGAATTGTTAATAAATTAAAAAATATTACCAACGGAGGATGAAATGAGGTTGAATGATTTTCAATTAATAAGCTTGGCAGGATTACTGCATGATACAGGAAAATTAAAGCACAGAGCGGGATATGAGGTTTTGAATGAGTACAACAAAATGTACTGTCCTGAAAATGAGTTCCATAAATCGAAATGTATTCATGCAGCCCACACCGCTGATTTTTTGGATTGGTTTACAGAAGAATTTAAGATACAAAGCGAAAACAGTGAGTTGAATCTCGTCAACATTGCCTCTAACCACCATAAAAACAGTGATGACCCATTTGAGGAAATAATCAGAAAAGCAAATCGATTATCCAGTGGCTTCGAAAGAGAAGAGTTGGATAATAGTGGAACCTACAATAAAGATAAACTTGAGAGTATTTTTTCTCAGCTTTATTTAAACAAAAAACCGACAAAATATTATTATCCTTTAGAGAAATTGAGTTTTGATGTTGTACCTACTAAGGACTCTGTGAGCGATGATGCGAAATTGAAATATGAAAATTTATATAAATGCTTTGTTAATGATTTGAAGAAGATTGATAGGAATACTGATTTTGATGTTTTTTGGGATTCTCTTGAGTACCTTTATGAGATTTATGCATGGTCAGTGCCGTCGTCTTCTTATTTTTCATACCCGAGAATTTCACTTTTTGATCATTCTAAAACAACAGCGGCTATAGCGCAAGCCTTGTATGGATTTCATAAGAGTGGAAATACTTTGAGCGTCGATAAAATAAGAAGCATTAAAGAAAGGGAATTTCTGCTTGTTCAGGGAGATTTTGCCGGCATTCAGAACTTTATATTTTCGAGGATGGGTGAGTCTAACAAGTTTGCAGCAAAAATATTAAGGGCTCGGTCATTTTTTGTATCTTTGGCTACAGATCTGGCGGCTTATGATATATGCAAGAGAGCTGGCCTTACAAAAGCCGCTATAGTGATGAACGCCGGTGGAAAGTTTACGCTTCTTTTACCCAATACCCCTGAAAGCATAAAAAGCGTTTATGGCGTTGAGCAAGGTATAAATGATTATTTTGAAGATATAACGTTTGGAGAGACGAAGTTTGTCATTGAGTTTGTTGAAGCTTCGGATAGCGACTTTAAAAGCGATTCGTTTGCCAGAAAAATGGAAGAAGTTGTTCATGAGCTTGAAGTTAAAAAGCTGAGATCGAAGCCATTAAAGATTGTTTTTGATGGTTATTTGGACAGTGTTTCTGAGAATGGTGTTTGTAAAGTTTGCGGTAAGCACGCTGCGACAACAACGGAGGATAGCACTCCTATTTGTAAATATTGTAGCGAATTTAAAAAGATAGGTGAAAGTTTGGTTAAGTCAAATTATTTCTCAGTAGTGCCGTATGCTGGCAGGATGCAGATAGTAAAAGGCTATGGGTTAGTGTTTAAAAAGGACTCGAAAGCTTATCTGATATATGACTTGAAGAATGATGATGTTTTCAGGGGCTTAGCAAAGAGCAGAATAGCGGGTTATGTTCCACGGATTTCTCAGGATGAAGTGGATATAAAGAAATACAATGACGATGAAGGTACGTTTGAGGAGGGAGAAATAAAAACATTTCATATGCTTTCAGAAGATGCGAAGAGATTTAATGAAAGTGGCGATCTGGTTGGTGAGGGCTTTTTGGGAATCCTCAAAGCCGATGTTGACAATCTGGGAAGGATCTTTGTTGAGGGGTTTAAAGGCAATGTCAGTATTTCTAAGATTGTCTCTCTTTCAAGAATGATGGACTTCTTCTTCACTGGTTGGCTTCAGAACAAGCTGAAACAAAGGTATACTTCTGTTTATACGGTATTCAGTGGTGGTGATGATCTGTTTTTGATTGGCCCTTTTGATCAAATTATTGATCTGGCTCTGGAAATAGATAAACATTTAAAAGAGTATACAAAAAATGAAGATATTCATTTGAGTTGTGGGGTATATTTTGCGAAGGATAAGATTCCGGTTTATCAGATGGCACAAAGAACCGAAGACATTCTTGAGGAAGCGAAGTCTTCTGGTAAGAACAGAATTGGCATATTTGGAAGAGTTATAACATGGGACAGGTTTGAAAAAATGATCGAAGATGAAAAGTTTGTACAACTTTTGGATAGAGTAAAGGAGAAAAGTTGGGCTTTCGTATATTCTCTTTTTTGGTACATACATAGTGCTGAGCGTGCTCTTTCGAGTGTGTCCAAAAAGAATATCAGTGAAGCTGCAAGGGACATGATGTGGAAGCCGCTGTTTGTTTATCAAGTTTATAGAAATTTGGGAGGTAAGAAAGGGGATGACACGTTAAAGGAGGAGTTTCTTGATTATTTTGTTGAACTTATTCAAAGGTTCGGCGGAGATTTGCATGTTGCTTTGAGTAATTATGTTTATAGGAATAGGAGGGTATAAGAAATGTCCAGGGGTATTGATCAAAAGACTCAGGAGAGAAGGTATCCTGGTATAATGCCAAAGGATTATTTTGATAAGGATGGGAATGTTAGAGAGGATCTTTTTTGTGATATTGCTGAAGATATTGTAAAGAGTTTTCAGGGAGGTGCTCGGGTTAGTCAGGTAAGAAAGTTTTACGATGAAATTCTTAGAAGGAAGATGATAATTGAATTGAAAAAGGATGAAAAAGATAAAGAAAAAGAGTTCAGGAGACAGTTGCCTTACATAAAAATGCTTATTGCTAAAGTTTCTTATGCTAAAGCAAGAGGAAATGTTAAAGAAAATTTCAAAGAGTTTGCAGGTAGTAGAATCTTAGTAGCAGAAGACAATATGATTAACCAAAAGGTTATCAAAGGTCTT
>CAZLTF010000235.1:0-3233 GCA_964562195.1 uncultured Bacteroidales bacterium
CGGCGAACGAATCTCCTGCACTACTTCCACCGGGAGCATCCCACGTAAGTGTAACCGTAGAACCATCCACAGAAGCAGCTAAATTGGTAACAGGATCCAAATCTCCATTGATGAGTGTTACACTTGCTTCATCCGAACAATCGGAAATACCATCGGCATAAACGGCTTTTACACAATAGGTGAAAGTACCGTATCCGGGAGCAATATCCATATAAGTTGATTCAACACCGAGAGTAGCTGTCAAAGCACCATCACGATAAACTTCAATTCCGACAATGTCGGCAGGATTTGTCCACAACAACTCCACATCATCATCAATAGCATTAGCCATCAAATCGGTTGGAGCATTGAAAGAAGCTTCCACTTGTGCGCCAAAATCAGCCATATTACCATAAGTCAAAGACTCACAAGCATCTCCCGACATAGCAGAATTCCAATTGGTTCTATATCTCAAAGTATGCAAACCTTGTGGGGCATCTGCGGGAATTGTAAAATCAATGGCATAATCCGTATTTTCCGATTCCATAAAAAAGTTGTCAACCAACACTTCATTTTCTTCCAAAAGAAAGTTGTCATTAAAATCAATCCACAATCTCACGTATGTATTGCTATATCCGCACTGTGCAGTCAAAGTATAGTCAGTACCGGGAGTTAAGGTATGTACATAAGTAGTTCTCCAATCATGATACCAATCATAAGGGTCTCCGTTTCCACACTCAATCGTCAATCCGTTTACATCCGAGAGGTCCCAAGTAGTAAGACCGTCACCCCAAGAACAACCGGTAGAATATAAACCGTCAACACACAATGAAGGTTCAAGATTTTCTACGGTCGCAGATTTACAATCATTGTCTGTATTCTCATCACCAACGAGAGCAGTACAAGCATCTATTGAATATGTGCCATAGGCAGACAAATCAACAGTAGTACCAAAAGTATATACCAGGGTTCCATTGGAAGCAATTACATCCGTTACCGTTTCGGTAAATGTATTGCCATCAAATGTATAATTTACATCAAAGTTGGATTGATCAGCTGTACCATAATTTTTAATTGTGATGGTCACAGCTTCGTCTCCCAAATTAACACCTGAAACAGGACTTGTGATAGCAGAGACAGCAAGATCATTGGCAGGTTGTGTACCGGGAGTACCTTCGATTTTAAAAGCCATACCTTGAGGTCCGACATCAACAAAAGCATCCCATCCACTTGGAGTGTGTTGGATGGCATTTCCTGTAGTAGATTCTCCTAAAATTGTGATCGGTGGCATCCAAGGTCCGGATGAACCACTACCGGCAACTTGAAATTCAACCCAATAATCACCGGGAGCTAAAAACAATCCACTTGCATCGGCAACAACTTCCATAATAGGACGATTTTCTTCCGGAGAGGATTCTAATACACGCCAGATGTTTGTCCATTGAGTAGAAAGTAATACATTTGTGCTAAGGTCTCCAAAGATAACAGTTCCTCCATTGCTTGGATCTCCATCATAAATCTGAAAATGAACATCTGTTAATGTAGAAGGAGGACCGGATCCGGTTTGATATGCATAGAAGGTAAAGGAATTAATATTCCATCCACCACCTGTAACCGAAAAATCATCAGCGACTGAATTTCCGGCAGTAATTTGGCAACCTGTTCCATAAGTATTCATTCCCAATGATGCATCTTGCAAGGCACTATAATCGGAGCCACCGGTTCCGGCACCAGCTGCAGTCACCAAAGGACCATTCTCATAAAGAACATCTTTTGTCAAATCCTGTGATGAAAAATCTACCACATCATTTGACACATCATGAACCATAGTTCCTCCGACCCGCAGATCAGCGATACCATCATTCAGCATTCTTTTTTGGTATTCCGGAGTTACTTTTTGTCCATAAACACTAGTGCTCAGGAAAAGTACCGACAATACCGCAGTTAATAACCACGTAATTTTTCTCATAACTCTAAATTTAAATTAATACTAAACATTTCTAATTATTTTAATGCTGCAAATATAACAATAATATGAATAATCCAAATTAAAAAGTAAACTTAATTGTTAAAATTTAGTTAATATAAATTACACCTTTCAACAATCCATATAGCCACCACGCATAAGTATCAGGCGGATAGTCTTTTAAACATTTATCACATGTTTATAAAGCCTTCCTTGCCACGTATTTTTTTGTTTCATTTCGGCTTCTATTACCTGTTGAATCCGATCGGTACGCATCATTCCCCAGTCAGGAGCAATCTTAAAACGGGGTGGAACTTCACTCACGAACCTTTCAATAACAATATCAGGATTCAAACTTTCAGCAAAATTTACAATAAAATCAACATATTCATTTATTGAAAAGAGGCGATAATTTTGAGGATTATGCTCATAATCTTTTGCCATCTTTGTTCCCTTGATTATTTGCAACTGATGAAACTTGACAGTAGTCAGAGGAAGGGATGATATATGGGTCGATCGTGCCAACATTTCCTGCTTTGATTCTCCGGGCAAGCCAAATATCAAATGGGCACCAACAGGAATATCACGTGATGCTGTTTTTTGAATTGCCAATTTGCTTTCTTCAAAAGTATGATGCCGGTTTATGTTTCGCAAAGTTTCATCATTGGTGCTTTCGATACCATATTCTATGGCGATATATTTTTGTTTTGCAATTTCAGCAAAATAATCCAACTTTTCGTCATCTATACAATCGGGACGCGTACCTATCACCAAACCGGTAATATCCGGATGATTTATTGCCTGACTATATATTTCTTTTAAGTCATTTATGGAAGCGTGAGTATTGGAAAATGCTTGAAAATATGCCAAATATTTTTTCACTCTACGGTACCGGAACTTGTGAAACTCAATGCCGTCATCAATTTGTTGACGAATAGATTTTTGTGGTGAACAATAAGAAGGATTAAAGGATTTATTGTTGCAGTAGGTACATCCTCCTCTTGCTTTGGTTCCATCAATATTCGGACAGGAGAAGCCGGCATCTATGGATACTTTTTGTACTCTCTCCCCAAACAGTTTTCTAAAATATTCGGGATAGGAGTTAAATCTTCTTTCGTGCCCCCAAGGGAAAACCGGTTTTGACATTATTGGATTTAATAAAAATAATGAAGGCAGCCTGTACAGACTGCCTTCAATGTACTTTTGATAATTATTTTGAGACTTTGTCTAATTTCTTCATAATTGAAAAAATAAATCCGGCAGCTATCAGCGTTAGCACGATAAAGAC
>CAZLTF010000236.1:0-5833 GCA_964562195.1 uncultured Bacteroidales bacterium
ATTCCGGCTCCGGGTTTCCAAAATCCAATACCATATTTGCTAGAAACAGATTCCAGAAAATTATACACTTCACTGTTTTTGTTGATCGCTTCTTGTAAGTCTTTGCTTGCACCTACTCTGGCTTGAATCAAATGATCGAGATGCGCCGTAGAAGGAACAGCAACCTTTTTCTTTCCGGCTTGCATAAATTGCAAAAGTGCCATCTGCGCAGTAGCATCTTGCATCGCTACACGGTCCACTTTAAATTCGACATAATCAACACCTCTTTTGAAAACTTTTGTAGGAATGCCTTCCCAAAGGTGGGAATATAAAATTTTCTCAGACAAGGTCAAAGGTCTGCCCAAGAGTTTTCGGGCTGCTTCTACTCTCTCCGGCATATTTTTATACGCCTTTACAATCATATCAATATCAAATGCCATAATTCTATTTTTGTTGTATTTATAAATATTCTAAACGGCTGCAAAGGTAATAGAATTATAAATATGAATGGAAAAGATTTTTTTGTTGCCATTGTCCGTTTGAAAACACAACAATTTCCATCATCTCATTTTCGCGAAGCATTTTACAGGTCAAATCAAAATACTTGTCCAACTCATCCGGATGATGTGCGTCAGAGCTAATGGTGACAGGTATTTTCATTCTCCTGATATGTCTTAGCCACCTTTGAGCGGGAAACCAATCATTCGACCTACCCTTATACAAACCCCTGGTATTCAACTCTATAACAGTATTATTTTCTTTGATAATTTGCAAAAGCCCGAATACCAAATTTTGATACCATTTATCATCCTCAGAAAAATAGCGCCCTTTGTTGTGCATCTTTATTTTATCAAAATGAGCGATAATATCCGGCTTTTCTTGCTCAATCATTTGTATGCTTTGTTGATAAAAAACCGTAACTGCTTTGCGGATATCATTGTCAAAAATTTCTTTCAAACCTTCATCATACACATTCTGTTTTCCTCCATCGATAAACCAGCGTTTTTTAGTATCGGGATGTTGTACAAGATGTACCCCTCCGATAGTATAATCCAGCCCTTGTTTTTTGAAAGCATCAAAAGGAAAACTTACTCCGGGAATAAAATCAATTTCCAAAGATTTATATATTTGTATTTGTTGGTGATATTTTTGTTTTAAATCCTCCAACTCGCATATATAATTTTGCAATTGATCAAAATCAAGGGAATAATCATTGGGGAAAGGCAGCGGAGCATGTGATGAAAAACCGATTGCAACTAATCCTTTGTTGATAGCACTGATGATATTTTCTTCTATGCCGGATTTTCCATCACAATAGAGACTGTGTGTATGGAAATTAAATTTTTGCATTGAAATTTTTTGTTTTTGAATTTATTCGACTTATTTCAGCAGACCCTACATATCAAGCTATTGTAATTTTAAAAACTCCTCTAAGGGAAATGTTTTTTCGAGGACATATCCCTTTTCGGAATTTTTGATGGTACAACACTCATGATAAAGGTCATGTTCCAGAAAAAATGTATAATGATGGCTTACGGCTTCCTCAAAAAAGGTTCGTTTTTCATCCATGGTGATCAGAGGACGCGTATCATATGCCATTACCCAAGGCAAAGGAATATGAGCGGTAGAAGGAAGGAAATCAGCCATAAATACAAGTTTCTTACCGTGATAATCAATGATTGGTATTACTTGCCCGGCGGTATGTCCATCAAAAAACCGCACTTCGATATTTGGAAACAATTTTCCTTCTTCTTCGATCAGAAAGAGCTGTTCTTTTTCTTGAATGGGCAATATATTTTCTTTCAAAAAAGATGCTTGTTCTCTACGATTGGGGGCTACCGCCCATTCCCATTGTGCAGCACTTGTCCAATATTTAGCATAAGGAAAGGTCAGTGCAAGTTCTCCGTTTTCATCATATTTGACACTTCCTCCTACATGATCAAAGTGCAAATGCGTCAGTATCACATCCGTAATATCTTCTGCGGCGAAGCCCGCTTTTCGCAAAGATTGATGCAAATCTCCTTCGCCATTGAGATGATAATGCCGCGTAAATCTTTCATCCTGCTTATCTCCCATACCGTTGTCTATCAATACTTTGCGTTCTCCATCTACTACCAGCAAGCAACGCATTGCCCAGTTGCAAAGATTATTTTTGTCGGCAGGATATTTTTTGTTCCACATCACTTTGGGTACAACCCCAAACATTGCTCCGCCATCCAATTTGAGATTTCCCGTGTCAATAATATACAATTCCATACGATCACATTTTAATGAAATGCAAAAGTAATAAAAACCATTTTGCAAGGACTCAAATAATCCGGCTACCGGAATAAATTTCTCTTCCATTTTCCAATAAATGGAAGAGCTTCGTTGGATTGATGATTTTTGTGACCGCTTTTCCGTATTGTTTATCAGACATCTATCTGATTTTATTTGTTTCTCACGGAAGAGGATTGAGCTTCTTTACCTATCTTTTGGTTCGATTTCTTGTGGTGTATTGCTTCGCAAAAAAATGCCCACAAATCCGCTCAACATCAACACGCTGGCAATCACCAAAATCCAAGCAAAGGGAATCGAAAGATCGCCATCTGCCCAGATCAAGATAGCATGAGAAAACAATGCCAATTCATTGATAATAAATCCGGTATAGAATATCGAGAAAAACAATCCGGAAAGGCGAATCGCTTTGATATGATGCATTATCAATAACAAAAAAGGTGTAAAAATCCCCAACATCAACAGATGTAAATAGCCAATGATAAAGTTGCGAATCTGATAAGACACCTTCGCAAAATAGGGAAATACTTGAAAAAGTTGCAAACTTGCTTTGAGAAGCAACAAAACAAATACCCATTGGAGTATCGTATATTGGAAGGAAGAAAAACGGGATTTAAACACATTTCTTTGCGCAAAAAGATAGTTTACAAATAATAGCAAAGCAATCCATTCTCCCATTACTCCCAAGAGAGCAAGCGCATTGAAATAAAGCGGGGGGTCAGCCCAAAGTGTATTGGAGAAATAAGACAACACGGTACTTCCTACAAGCAGATACCATATTTTATTTATTAGCTTGGAAGGTAAATTCATATTTTGTCTTTCGACAAAATAGAGGCTTATTCCTAAGAGAGAAAACAAGAACCATCCATTGTATTGAAAATGCAAATAAAAATAAATCGTATCGCTATACATTGCCGAATCTTTTCCGAAGATTTTTATCACGGCACCCAACAACCAAGGTCCCAGCCCTGAGAAGATCATAAAAAACAGAGCCGCACGAACAAATGAAAATGAATGCCGGTGAGAGTCATCAACGGCTTTATTTTTTCTAAAAAACCATACATAAAAATAGGTAGCAATCAAAAACAAAGAAAGAAACAAAATCGAGAAAAAACCATAACTTTGAAGGGGAAACGAAATAAGAATACCCCATAGGCTAAGGTGAGCAAAAATGCTAATGGCTTTGTATCGAAGGGTTTTCAATCGCTGTGCCGGCACATATATATGATTGATAATCACCACGAAAGCGAGATAAATCCAGCCCAAAAAAGCGATATGCGAATGCGCATGCAGAAATCCTTTGTAGTCAATCTGATATATGTCCACAGCATACCATCGCAGCATCAAACCAATCGTCGCAATACTCACTAAATAAAACAAAGAAAGGCGTATATTTATTTTTTCGATATCCATCATTTTTCAACATTATTTGAAAATACTAAACAACCGGACGAGTGAAATGTTTCATACCAAAGCATAAAAAAAGCGACCTTGATTAAGGTCGCTTCTCTCTTCATTGTTTGTTGA
Source organism: uncultured Bacteroidales bacterium (assembly GCA_964562195.1). Lineage (GTDB taxonomy): Bacteria > Bacteroidota > Bacteroidia > Bacteroidales > S143-32 > S143-32. Next base: position 3,784 of record CAZLTF010000236.1, read on the forward strand.
ATATTAATATTCATCCTCATTAAAGAAAAAATCCTCTTTTGTGGGATAATCCGGCCAGAGATCTTCGATATTATCAAAGATTTCTTCATCATCTTCTATTTCTTGAAGATTTTCTACCAACTCCATAGGTGCTGCCGTACGTATAGCATAGTCTATGAGTTCCTGCTTGGTGGCAGGCCAAGGAGCATCTTCCAATTTTGAAGCTAATTCTAGTGTCCAATACATCGTTCTGAATTTTATTATAAAATTTTTGCAAAAGTATATTTTTATTTAAATAAACAAAGTTTTATTAAAAAAAATATATTATTTATCTATTTTATTGACATACAATATGATAAATACATTTTCCAATTCAATATGACATATTATCTACTTCGCAAAACCAAGAAATATGGATTATTTTCCTTCTACATTCTTAAAAATCAAGCTCCATTTCTTCCTCATTTTTCATCTTTTTGGAAGCCTTCTTTTTGAAATTATTAATGACATAAGAAATATTAATACCAACAACGGGGGACTCTCTCCGGAAAGTGGCATGAGAATAAAAATCTTCGGTATCGGTAATAAATTCATATTTCCCCGTCCTAAATATATCTCTAATACTCAGCGAAATAGACAGTTTTTTGTGTAATAAATCTTTGCGAATAGAAAGATTGGAAAAAAACATTGCTTCCCTTTTGCCTTGCAACGTAAGACTGGGCCCCATAAAAAACATTGAAAGTTGAATTTTCAGGTTCGCATTTATTTTATAATTCCCATTGAGTCTAACCCGGATATTGGTAGAAGACTTTTCGTGATTGCCGGCAGTATCAACCGGCAAAAGTCGATAATAATAATAGCTAACAGTAGTATGGAGATTCATTTTCTTCGACAATCGAAGATTGGTTCCCAATTCTATTCCCGAAGAGATATCCCTGTCCAAATTGACAAAGGTAGTCTTCATCACTCCTCCGTCCTCCATTGATTTTAGACGTGTAAATTTATTTTTTCGCAAACGGTAAAAAGCTTCGAGAGAGACAAAAGAACGCTTAATGGACTTTTGATAGCCAACCTCAAAAGAGTGGATATATTCCGGTTCGAGGCTCAAATTTCCGACACGATAATTGCGCGAATCGGAATATTGAGGAATCGGATTAAGTTGGCGTGCATTGGGTCTTCGGATGCGTTTGCTATAGCTGGTATAAAAGAGGTCTGAATTTTTCAACTCCTGTGATAAATGCAGACTCGGGAAAAAATCATTGAAACGATAGGTATTTTCGGGTTGTGAAGGATCATTTCGATAAAACCGGCTGGAAAATTCTCCCCTCATTCCGATCTGGTAAGAAAAATTTCCTGTTTTATTGCCATAGGTAACATACAGCGCTTGAATATTTTGTGAAAATTCTCCGTCGTCAAAAGAGTAATTGGCTTGATTCCAATCTTGCTCGGGGGTATAAAGGGAAGCGGAATAGCGTTCCAAGCGGTCATTGGTTCGTCCTTGAAAACCTATTTCCAAGCGTCCGTCTTTTTGAATTTCCCGCGTATAGTCCACTTGAAACAAGAGTTTGGTGGATCTCTGATGAAGCAAATTGTGCATCATAAAAACAGAATCTTGAAATATATGTGATTGATCATCGACAATCATATCTTTTTGCAATTGATCGTCCAGTCCTTCATGCTCGACAAAAGAAGTATAGACTTCCAATTTTTGATGTTTAGCAAATGATTTTGTGAGGGATATTGCTCCTTCATAAAAGCCGTCTTCCTTCTCGATATTATTATCCGTATGTGAATAATCATCTGTAGTCGCCGGCTCATAATACAATTTTCGATTGGAAATAAAAACCTTCTCAAAGAATTGCGTCCCATACTTTGCGGTACCATTAACGACGAGTCCGTTTTTGCTACGATATTCTATTCCGCCGTTGAGTCCGAGCGATTGACGATGACGCAGACCATCCATATCCGTTTCACGAAAAAGAGTCGTATCTGCATCGAAAATTTTATCCGTACCTTCGTAATAAAACAGGCGATCACGATCGGCATAATTTGCTCCCAAGCTGATGGTCCA
>CAZLTF010000237.1:0-4363 GCA_964562195.1 uncultured Bacteroidales bacterium
CATCCGTCATAATCACTATCTTGTGATATCTCAATTTGTCAATATTCAAAGCTTTGGAGTCTTCTTCCGTGCCGATTGTTATACCCAGAGCGGTAAACATATTCTTGATTTCTTCATTCTCGAAGATTTTGTGAGGCATTGCTTTTTCGACATTCAAGATTTTACCGCGAAGAGGCAAGATAGCTTGAAAAGTCCGGTCGCGACCTTGCTTGGCAGTACCACCTGCCGAGTCACCCTCCACCAAGAATATTTCACTTAAAGTAGGATCTTTTTCCGAACAATCGGAGAGCTTACCGGGAAGCCCGCTCCCTGACAATACATTTTTGCGTTGAACCAACTCACGCGCTTTGCGTGCTGCATGTCGCGCAGTAGCGGCAAGTATGACTTTTTGAACAATGGATTTTGCCGATTTTGGATTTTCTTCCAAAAAATTGCTCAAATGCTGACTAATCATTTGATCGACAGCTCCCATCACCTCCGAGTTCCCCAGCTTTGTCTTGGTCTGTCCTTCAAATTGTGGCTCTGCAACTTTGACCGATATGATGGCAGTAAGACCTTCGCGAAAGTCATCACCACTGATGTCAAATTTTAGCTTTGAAAGCATTCCTGATTTATCGGCGTAGGATTTAAGAGTACGGGTAAGACCTCTTCTGAAGCCCGACAAATGCGTACCTCCTTCATGTGTATTGATGTTGTTTACATAAGAGTGAAGGTTTTCGGAGAATGAGGTGTTGTATTGCATCGCAATTTCGATCGGCGTATCATTTTTGTTCCCTTCCATATAGATAGGCTCGGGGGTCAGCTTTTCGCGTGTGGCATCCAGATAATCAAGGAAATCCACCAATCCTTTTTCCGAATAAAATGACTCTGTCTTATCATTTCCGTCTTCTCCCTTCGCTCTTTCGTCGGTGAGTGTCAATCGAATTCCTTTGTTGAGAAACGAAAGCTCACGAAGGCGACTTGCAAGAGTGTCAAAATTGTATTCCAAAGTATTGAAAATCGTATCATCTGGCTTGAAATATATCTTCGTACCACTATGCTCGGAAGTGCCGGTCTCTTTGACGGAATATAATGGTTTCCCTTGTGAATATTCCTGCTCATAACGTTTCCCGTCTCTGCACACTGTTGCTTTTAAGTCAATAGAAAGTGCATTGACACAGCTTACTCCTACACCGTGTAAACCACCGGAAACTTTATAGGAATTTTTCTCAAACTTCCCGCCAGCATGAAGTACTGTCATTACTACTTCGAGGGCTGAACGTTTCTCTTTGGCGTGCATCCCTACCGGAATTCCACGTCCATTATCTTTTACACTGATTGAATTGTCTTTGTGTATCAATACTTCTATAGTGTCGCAGTATCCTGCCAGTGCTTCATCGATGGAATTGTCCACAACCTCATAAACCAAGTGATGCAATCCTCTCACTCCAACGTCTCCAATATACATCGCAGGACGTTTTCTTACTGCTTCCAATCCTTCCAAAACCTGTATGTTACTGGCATCGTAACTCTTATTCTCCAATCTTCTTTCTTCTTGTGACATATATAATTCTCAAATTTTATTGAACCCACAAAAGTAATAAATTTTCTTTTGCAAAAAAGAAATATTTTTTTCACAATTTAAGCTAATTGACATTTTGAATACCACGAAAATAAATTAATAGTTAACCGGGCAATAAAATGATATTTTCATACCGGATTTTGATAAATAGACCTAAGCCGAAGATTTGATATCTGATCTTGTTTCGGGATGTTGTTATTCCGGAATAATGAAAAATAATCCACAAAAATATTCTGAAATTCAATAATTTATTTGATGTTTTGCGCCCAAAAAGTAAGTGAGAATCAGAATGAATTTTTTGAATCAAACCATAAAATTTTTCATTTCCTCCTTCTGCAAAGCTATCATTATCCTACTTTATTCATTGTAAGTAAAATTTCTTATGTGATTTTGACGTTGTCTTACATATTGTTATACAGGGTGTTATGAAAAATGCTGTCAAGGGTTGAGGTGGCTTATAACCTTCATTTCAATATTCTGCAAAATATATATTAAAGTTATTATTTCTTTCTTTAATTTCGCTGCATATTTTATAATAAATTTTTTAATAATGAAAAAAGGAACAGTAAAGTTTTTTAATGATTCAAAAGGTTATGGTTTTATCACTGACTCAGAATCTAACGAAGAGTATTTTGTACACGTCTCAGGTCTCATTGATGAGATTCGCGAAGGTGATGAAGTGGAATTTGAATTAAAAGAAGGAAGAAAAGGATTAAATGCAGTAAATGTGAAAGCGATTTAATATTTATTAAAATTTAATGCTACCAAAAAGTCTGTTAGATTCTAACAGACTTTTTTTATTATCCACTTCAATAATTTATTGTAACTTGCACTCCTGTTTTTTATGAAAAGGTTTGAAGTAAATATAAAAGAGATTGTAGGGTTTGGGTTGGCTCCGGTGCTTTTTGTATATTTTGCTTTTTTTTCGGGCATTGCCCCTGAGACACCGCAGATAGCATATACATTAGCGATATCCAGCCTTATGGCAATCTGGTGGATAACGGAAATAATTCCTCTATCTGCTACCGCATTGCTACCGGTGGTTTTATTTCCGCTTTTCGGAATTATGGACGGGAAATCTGTCTCATCGACCTATTTCAATCATGTGATATTTCTCTTTCTCGGTGGATTTATAGTGGCATTGGCGATGCAAAGATGGAATTTGCATAAACGTATTGCCCTTAAGATATTAATGGTTACCGGAACAAGTCCCGCTCGTATCCTTTTTGGTTTTATGTTTGCCACCGCATTTCTTTCTATGTGGATTTCCAATACGGCTACGGCTATGTTGATGGTGCCCATACTACTTTCGATTGTTAACAATCTGGCGGACTTTGTCCCCAAAAAAGAATTGCAAAGGTACACTGTTGGTTTGCTCTTGGGCGTTGCATATAGTGCATCTATTGGTGGTATTGCCACACTGGTCGGCACGCCTCCCAATTTGTCATTCTCAAGAATATTCCAAATCACATTTCCGATGGCTCCGGAAATCAGTTTTTCTTCATGGTTCATTTTTGCTCTACCGGTCAGTATCATCTTTTTTCTGATACTTTGGGGATATCTGTATTACATATTCAAACCAAAGTCTTCTTGGAAGAACAGCTTGAAGAATGTTAGTTTTTCAACTGAATATCACAAGCTTGGAAAAGCAAGTTTTGAAGAGAAGACCGTTTTTGTTATTTTTCTTACTTTGGCGATTTTGTGGTTGTCGCGTTCAGGAATTAATATCGGATCTGTAAATATTCCGGGTTGGAGTCAGTTATTTGATAATCCTAAATTTCTGAATGATGGCACGGTTGCTACCGGAATGGCAATTCTGCTTTTTCTAATTCCTTCGAGAAAGGAAAAGGGGAAGCGTTTGATGGACTGGGAAACCGCATCACAACTTCCTTGGAATATTGTACTTCTTTTTGGTGGAGGTTTTGCTCTTGCCACGGGTTTCAAAGATTCGGGGCTATCTTTGTGGTTTGGTGAACATTTGGCTTCGCTTGGAGGGCTTCATCCTCTTCTGATCATCGTAATTATTTCTTTCAGTATCACTTTTCTTACGGAATTGACCTCCAATACCGCTACTGTAGAAATGTTGCTTCCCGTGCTTGCCGGATTGAGTGTTAGTCTTAAGATGAATCCTTTGCTTTTTATGTTGCCGGCTACGATCAGTGCCTCAATGGCATTTATGCTGCCTGTGGCGACACCTCCCAATGCTATTGTTTTTGGCGCCAACAAAATAAGTATTGTCCAAATGGCTAAAACCGGTTTTGTACTCAATATTATCGGACTTGTTGTTATTAGCTTGCTGACTTATTATTGGGGAACGTATGTCTTTGATATTGATATTAACAGCTTCCCTGATTGGGCTGGGATTAATTAGGGTCTGTTGAAAAACTATCAAACACGATCGTAACGAAGAGTCGGGCGTAGCGAATACGTGAATACCTTTAAAATCAATAATATCAATAAACAAATTGGTGTTTTGTCCCAAACACTAAATATATTGCCAATGCGGTAAGCTTACTCATTTGCTAAAAATGTCCACCGGACATTTTCTTAAGGCTCTGTCCTCTCACAAATTGAAAAAATAAAAGTACTTCTGTGATTTTCAGCAGATCCTGACTATGCAAAAAAAAAGAAACCTCTCTCGGAGAGGCTTCTTCGGGTGGTACCACCTGGATTTGAACCAGGGACACCAGGATTTTCAGTCCTGTGCTCTACCAACTGAGCTATGGTACCGTATCAAACAGGGCGCAAAATTAAGTAAGTTTTTTGAATTGCAAATTTTTTTTTAATTTTTTTTAACTCATT
>CAZLTF010000238.1:0-6474 GCA_964562195.1 uncultured Bacteroidales bacterium
GCATTCCCGTTTACAAAGAATCTCTGGATCAAATAGAAGGAATTTTGGTTACCAAAACACTGCTTCAACATCTTGATAAAGATGAAAAATTTAATTGGACAACACTTATTCACGATCCTATTTTCGTCCCTGAAACAAAGAAGATTAGCGCATTACTTGAAGAATTAAGAGAAAAAAAGATTCATCTTGCCATCGTAGTGGATGAGTATGGCGGGACGATGGGACTTATCACAATGGAAGATATCATTGAAGAAATTATCGGTGACTTTTATGATGAAAAAGATCTGCAAAAAGTAGATGTCGATTATCAACATCTGGACGAAAACACCTATATCTTTGAAGGAAAAACACACCTTCTGGACTTTCTGAAAATTTTGAAAATAAAAGATGACTATTTGGATGAAATAAAAAAAGAATCGGATACCATTGCGGGACTTTTACTCGAAAATCTTGGTGTTATTCCTGAGAAAAAAGCTCAATTTACATATAAAAATCTCAAATTTGAGGTAATAAGTGTGGACAAAAGACGTATTAAGAAAATTAAAGTAAGCTTACATAAAGATGAAAAGTAAATATCTGATTTTATTTGTTTTATCTATACTGTTTCTATGGTCTTGCAGTGACGAGAAATATTATCCTAAGCCTCGTGCCTATTTCCGGATAAAATTGCCACCAAAAACATACCAGAGCTTTGATTCTACGTATCCATATCGCTTTGAATACCCTTCCTATGGAAAAATATTTTTTGACAATCGTCATCCCAATGAGAAATATTGGATGAATCTCTATTTCCCACTATTTCACTCGACGGTATATTTTAGTTACAAAACAGTTGATAACAATCTGGAAACTTACATTAATGATGCCCATTCATTGGTCTCCAAGCTTATTCCAAAAGCCGATGCTATCAAGCAAAATGTCTATGATGATCCGTCAAAAAAAGTATATGGCAATGTCTATAACATTGAGGGAAGCAAGGCAGCTTCTGTTTTGCAGTTTTATCTGACTGACAGCAGCCGGCATTTTGTGCGAGGAGCATTATATTTTAACAATCCGCCCAATAACGATTCTTTGCAACCTGTCATTGATTTTCTCAAAGAAGATATTCAACACATCATCGAAAGTTTTCAGTGGAAATCAATTCGATAGACCAAACTAACACACTAAGAATGGATTATATCATACTACTCGGAGGCATTGCATTACTACTGGCAAGCGGAAACTATCTCGTAGAGGGAAGTGTATCTTTGGCGCATCATTTCAAAGTCTCTACTTTGGTGATCGGAGTAGTGATTGTGTCTTTTGGCACTTCCGCCCCCGAATTGCTTGTCAGTTTGCAAGCTGCAATACGAGGACATGCCGATATTTCCATCGGAAATGTGATTGGCTCCAATATCTCCAATATCGCCTTGGTATTAGGCCTAACCGCAATGATGTTTCCTATTCTCATTTCTAAAAAAGTGATGCGATTGGATTATCCCTTCTTGATTCTCACGTCCTTTTTGTTATTGTATTTTTTAATAGACGGTGAACTATTGTTATATGAAGGAATCATCTTGTTTTTATTATTGATATCCTATCTGATATATTCCATCTTCAAATCCAGAAAAGAGACTAAAGATAAAGCGGAAGCTATTCAAGCACCCAAATTTAGCATGCCAATCTCTTTTGTTATTGTCGCCGGTGCATCCATTGGCTTAGTATTGGGAGCCAGGTGGCTGGTAGAATCCGCCTCACGCATTGCAATACAATGGGGAGTTAGTGAACGTATTATCTCTCTTACGATTGTCGCTTTCGGCACAAGTATCCCCGAATTGGCAGCTTCGATCATCGGAATGATCAAAAAAGAACCGGATATCTCCATCGGAAATATTATTGGCTCCAATCTTTTTAATATTCTCGGAATATTGGGACTTTCGGCTACGATAAGCCCTATTCATAATATCGATCCGGGACTCTTTCAAATTGATATCTATTGGATGCTCGGCCTCACCTTAGGACTACTTGCACTTATTGTAATGCCATTCAACAGATTTATAATCAGCAGATTGAAAGGGGCTGTTCTTTTTGCAACATATATTATTTACATATTATTATTGTTTCATTAAAATTCATCTATCCATGAAAGTCATACCAACAGACATAGCAGGATTGATCATTATCGAACCTCGTATTTTTGAGGATGAGCGAGGATATTTTTTTGAATCTTACCGCAATGATGTTTTTGAAAAAATAAATCCTAATGTCCAGTTTGTTCAAGAAAATGAATCTTTATCAGCCAAAAATGTTTTGCGAGGCTTGCATTACCAGATAGCTCCTTATGCACAAGGCAAATTGATTCGAGTGATCAAAGGAAAGGTCTGGGATATCGCCGTAGATCTGAGAAAAGATTCCCCGACTTTCAAAAAATGGTTGGGAATACAGCTTTCGGAAAAAAACAAACTTCAGGTATATATCCCCGAAGGCTTTGCTCACGGCTTCTTAACACTGGAAGACAACACCGTTTTTCAATATAAATGCACCAACTACTACCACAAAGAAGCCGAAAAAACAATTCGTTGGAATGATGCCAGTCTCAATATCGATTGGCAAATCAAAAATCCGCTTATTTCCACGAAAGATAAACAAGGAATTAGCTTTGAGGAAGCAATGGAAAACGGAAGCATTTAATAATTTGAAACAGAAAAAAAGCAATACCATGTATATCAATAAGAAAATACTACTTTCCATTTTTCTAATATCCGGAATGTTGATCTCATATATCCTCTTTTCTTCCGGCTCGGAAACGCTTCCCGTAAATGCCGCTATCACTCTCGAGATTCAAGCACCGGAGATACCGTCAAGCCTTACATTTGCCGGAGAGAACGTGCCTCTATATGAATATGGGATTTATGAAAAATTTGACAACGAGCTGATTTCCAATGCATATTTTCATAGCAATACCATCAAAATGATGAAACGCGCCAATCGGTGGTTTCCTGTAATCGAACCCATTTTAAAAAAAAATAATATTCCGGAAGATTTTAAATATTTAGCTCTTGCGGAGAGTGGTCTTCAAAATGTCACCTCCCCTTCCGGAGCCAAAGGTTTTTGGCAATTTCTCAAAAAAACAGCCCAACAATACGGCTTGGAAGTAAACAAAGATATTGATGAACGCTACAATGTATTGTTAGAAACTCAGGCTGCCTGTGATTATTTGCAAGATGCGCATCAAAAATTGGGAAATTGGACGCTCGCCGCCGCCGCTTACAATGCAGGAATGGACAAAATCACTAAACGTCTCAAAGAACAAAAAGTCTCCTGCTACTATGATCTTGCTCTTAACACAGAGACTTCACGCTATCTTTTCAGAATATTAGCCATTAAGACCATTCTTGAAAATCCACAAAAATATGGTTTCCGGCTCTCGCCAAAAGATTTTTATCCTCCGGAAAAATACACCACAATACAAATAGATACAAGCATCAACAATCTGGTAGATTTTGCACGCGAAAGGCATATCAACTATCGCATCTTAAAGAATGCTAACCCATGGATGAGAAGTGACAAATTGCCTGACAAATCCAGAAAAGTATATAGTATCAAAATTCCTGAAACCAAATAACCATCAAATGCGTATTTATCTGATAGGATATATGGGAAGCGGAAAAACAACAGTTGGAAAACAACTTGCAAAAAAGTTGCAAATGAAATTTGAAGACTTGGATCAAATGATAGAAGCCTGTGCCCATTATTCTGTTTCCGATATTTTTCAGAAATTTGATGAAACTGCCTTTCGACAATTGGAAAAGAAGGTGTTGCATCAGACCCAAACTTTATCGCAAACGATTATTTCTACAGGAGGAGGCACACCCTGCTACAGCGACAATATGAAATTTATCCACGAAAACGGCATTTCCATCTATCTAAAACTTAGCCCTGTTTCCTTAGCGCACCGTCTTTCGCATTCCAAAAAAAAACGACCACTAATCCACGAAAAGAGCGCCGGAGAATTGCTCGACTTTGTCCAAACACACCTTTCCATAAGAGAAAAATTTTATTGTCAAGCAGACATTATTGTAAAAGGTGAAAATTTGGACATCAATCACCTGAGTAATATGATAAATCAAAAAATAAAAAATAAAAATCTATGAAATCGTATCGAAAAGAACTGTGGTTTGCCACAAGCAAAAGAAGAGAACTTATCAATATCACACCGCAAATTCAAAACTGTCTTGCAGAAAGTGGGATCCAAGAAGGTCTCTGTCTCGTAAATGCAATGCATATTACTGCCAGCGTATTTATCAATGATGATGAGTCCGGTTTGCACCACGATTATGAAGTATGGCTCGAAAAATTAGCCCCCGAAAAGCCTCATTCTCAATATCATCACAACGGATTTGAAGACAATGCCGATGCGCATATGAAACGGCAAATCATGGGAAGGGAAGTGATCGTTGCCATCACCGGTGGACAACTGGATTTCGGACCTTGGGAACAAATATTCTATGGAGAATTTGATGGCAAAAGACGAAAAAGAGTATTGGTAAAAATTATTGGAGAGTAATTTACTTTTTTTATAATTTTACAAAAAAAAATATGAGAAAAGTAGAACGCTCCATAGCATACACAGAATATGACTCCCCGAAAGAGCTTTCACAAGAAGAACAACAGCTCCTTCAGGAAGCCAAAAGAGCAACGGAAGGCTCTTATTCACCTTATAGTCATTTTGCAGTCGGCGCAGCAGTTTTGCTTGAAAACGGGGAAATCATCACAGGAAGCAATCAAGAAAATGCAGCTTACCCCGTAGGTCTTTGTGCAGAAAGAGTAGCATTGTTTTATGCTTCGCATAAATACCCCGACATAGCAGTCAAAGCTATCGCCATCACAGCCAGATCGGAAATACATTCGATCCAAGAACCCGTAAAACCTTGTGGCTCCTGTCGTCAAGTCATGGCAGAAACAGAGTACCGCTCCAAACAAAAAATGAAAATCCTGTTACAAGGCAACACGGACAAAATAATAATGCTCAATGGTACGGACAACCTATTACCTTTCAGCTTTAACGGAGATGATTTATAACATAAATTTCAAAAAAAAATAGTATGAAAACCAACCCCATTCTTTTATTCATTTTAAGCATTCTGTTATTATCTATGAAAAGTGATAAAAAAGCATTCCAATATTTTACTCAAGAAGGTAAAATAATAAAATATTCGCAAGTAATTGATGCTTGCAAAGATGCAGACATTGTCTTCTTCGGCGAATTGCACAATAATTCTATCGCACACTGGATGGAATTGGAAGTTACCAAAGACCTGTTTGTCGCTACAGATAGCAGTATTGTCTTGGGTGCAGAAATGTTTGAAGCTGACAATCAACTCATAATGGATGAATATTTTAGTGGAAAAATCAAACAAAAAAACTTTGAAGATGAAATGCGTCTCTGGAGTAATTATAAAACCGATTACAAACCGCTTATTGAATTTGCAAAGAAAAACAATGTGCGTTTTGTAGCTACAAACATTCCGCGTCGCTATGCATCAGCAGTCAACAAAACCGGTTTGCAAGGATTGGAAGAGTTCTCGGATGAAGCCAAACGCTTTATTGCACCCTTGCCTATCCCGTTTGATGGTGAACTGAAAATATACAAAGAAATGATGGAAATGATGAAAGGCAGCGGAATGGATCATGTTACCGATAATATTGTCAAAGCGCAAGCCGTCAAAGATGCAACTATGGCACATTTTATTTTACAAAACATGAAGAAAGGTCATACATTCATTCATTACAACGGAGCATATCATTCTCAAGATTTCCAAGGTATCGTATGGTATATCAACCAAGCTCAACCCAATCTGAAAATCGTTACAATCTCCGCCGTAGAGCAAGAATCCATTGAAAACCTAAGCAAAGATTATCTCAATCAAGCAAACTTTCTTTTGGTTATTCCGGAAGATATGACTACAACTTACTAATTGTCATTAAAACATCTTTTGGAAGTCTTTCGAGATAAAAACAGCAAGCTCAATCAAACGTAGCGAATACGTGAATACCTTAATAGCAACTCTTGAGAATCAAACTGCTGCTTTGTCCCAAGCACTAATTAGGGTTTGCAAAAAAACTCTCAAACAGATGAAAAAGAACGAATTACACAGATACATAAATAATAAAATGCAAGAGAAATCAGCGTTTTTTCCAAAAAATCTTGCATTTATGAGCCTATTCAAAAAAACAAGCAAGCTAAAAAATGTAAGCACTTCTGTGATTTTCAGCAGATCCTAATTATAAAAAATCCAAGAAATCCCAAAACTCATTCCCGGTTGATAGGTGGGATAACCCGGCACTTCATAATATTTTTTATCCTGAAAATATGCCCCAATATTTGAATACCGGATATATAATCTCAATCTTTTCAATTTAAAACGAAGAAAAGCATTTAGGTATAAATATTCACCTACTTTTTGTTCCGTCTGAACATAAAATTCTTGCAAG
>CAZLTF010000239.1:0-1530 GCA_964562195.1 uncultured Bacteroidales bacterium
AATATTTGAAGGCAGGCATAAAAGCAGGATTGGAAATAGATGCCTTTGCCCCGCGTATTTCGTTTTTCTGGGCAATCGGGATGAATCATTTTATGGAAATTGCCAAAATGCGTGCAGCCCGCATGCTTTGGGCAAAAATTGTAAAAGAATTTAATCCGAAAAATCCAAAATCATTAGCATTGCGCACCCACTCTCAAACATCGGGTTGGAGCCTTACCGAACAAGACCCCTTTAACAATGTGGCACGCACTTGTATTGAAGCAATGGGAGCAGCTTTGGGACATACCCAATCGTTACATACCAATGCTTTGGACGAAGCCATTGCTTTGCCTACCGATTTTTCGGCACGCATTGCGCGAAATACCCAGATTTACTTGCAGGAAGAAACCAATATCTGCCGTTCGCTTGATCCTTGGGCAGGTTCGTATTACGTGGAAAGCCTCACCAAAGAGCTGGCAGAAAAAGCATGGGAATTAATTAAAGAAGTGGATGAACTGGGCGGAATGGCTAAAGCCATTGAAACAGGTATCCCCAAAATGCGCATTGAAGAAGCAGCAGCACGCAAACAAGCGCGTATTGATGCGGGAACAGATACCATTGTGGGCGTAAACAAATACCGATTGGATAAAGAAGCACCGATTGATATTCTCGAAGTGGACAATACATCGGTACGTGAGGCGCAAATTCGCCGACTGAAAGAATTGCGTGCAAACAGAGATGAAAAAGCTGTCCGGGAGATTTTAGATAAAATTACCGAAGCATCAAAAACAGGAAAAGGAAATCTTTTGGAATTATCGGTTGAAGCAGCCAAACGTCGTGCTTCTTTGGGAGAAATTTCGTATGCAATGGAAAAAGTAGTGGGTAGATATAAAGCAGTTATTCGTTCAATATCAGGAGTATATATGTCAGAATCAAAACAAGATAAAGAATTTGAAAAAGCCAAAGCAATGGCTGAAAAGTTTGCCGAACTGGAAGGTCGCCGTCCGCGCATTATGATTGCTAAAATGGGACAAGACGGACACGACCGCGGCGCAAAAGTAGTGGCTACCGGATATGCCGATATTGGTTTCGATGTGGACATCGGACCTTTGTTTCAAACACCTGCCGAAGCTGCCAAACAAGCGGTTGAAAACGATGTGCACGTACTCGGTGTTTCGAGCCTTGCTGCCGGACACAAAACATTGGTGCCGCAAGTAATTGAAGAATTAAAAAAATTGGGCAGAGAAGATATTATGGTCATTGCCGGCGGAGTAATTCCGCATCAGGACTATCAATTTTTGTACGATGCCGGTGTGGTAGGTATTTTTGGCCCCGGAACTTCGGTTTCTGTTGCTGCACAAAAGATATTAGAAATTTTGATTGAAAGTGTTTCATAGAAACACTTTCAGAAAACAGAAAACGGGTAACAAAAAGTTATTCGCTTGTTTTTTTATTACTTTATTTGAAAATACAAACAGTTTTATTTTGAATTTCAAAACCTGATGTTTTTATTTGATTGTAACAATGATACGAATTATTTAGTGGTTTTTT
>CAZLTF010000240.1:0-1858 GCA_964562195.1 uncultured Bacteroidales bacterium
GAGGTGGTAGAATTGTGGCAACTCACCCTAAAATAGTAATAATAAACAAAAAAATGGATAATCTAAAAATTGCGTTGATTCAAAGCAGTATTTTTTGGCAGGATACAGATGCCAATTTGATGAAATTCAGCAGTATGCTGAAAAAGATAGAAGAAGATACAGACATTGTGGTTTTGCCCGAAATGTTTTCCACCGGCTTCACTATGCAAGTTCGGGATTTGACAAAACCGGTAGGAAAACAAGCTTTCGAATGGATGAAAAAACAGGCAGCCTCTATGAATATAATCTTGACTGGCAGTATTCTTACCGAATCTAAAAATAGATTTTACAATCGAATGTATTGGGTGAAACCCGACGGAACTTATTCTTATTATGACAAACGGCATCTCTTTCACATGGCTGGTGAACACGAGATAATGACCGCCGGAGAAGAACGAAAAATCGTTGAGCACAAAGGATGGCGCTTCCATTTGCAAATATGCTACGACTTGCGTTTTCCGGTATGGGCAAAAAATCATTTCAATCCACAGAAAAATACCTATGACTACGATGTGCTGATCTATATTGCCAATTGGCCGCAAGTTCGAAAACAAGCATACATCTCACTTCTACAAGCAAGAGCCATTGAAAATCAGGCATTTGTGATATGGGTCAATCGGATAGGCAATGATGGAAACAATATGCTCTACAGCGGCGATACGCGTATGATTGATCCTTACGGAAAAATTCAAAAACAATCCGCACCTCATCAAGAAAATATTTTGTATGTACGACCGGATGCTGCTTTATTGCATCATTTTAGGGAAAAATTTACGGTAGGGTTGGATTGGGATACTTTTGTTCTTGATTTGTAAATTTATATCTTTAGTGTTATCGAATCATTTCCATTTCAAACATTCGACATCACAAAAATAAATTCTCCATTTCTGATTATTCTCTATCTTTGCCAAAAAAAATGTACCGGACAGATTTTATAAATGCTTATCGTGATTATCTGAGATTGGAAAAAGCACTCTCCGAAAATTCGGTGCAAGCCTATTTAAATGATGTCCGGAAATTGGCTGAATATATAGAGGAAGAATATGATAATCTCTCCCTTAAAGATTTGCAATTGTCTCATTTACAGTCATTCTTGACTGTTCTCAATAGGTTGGGGCTTGCGATCAATTCGCAAGGGCGTATTGTCTCCGGTTTGCGAAGTTTTTTTACCTATTTGGTGCTCGAAGGGCATATACAAGAAAATCCGGCAGAACTGTTAGAAAGTCCCAAAACAGGTAGAAAATTGCCCGATGTTTTGTCCATTTCTGAAATTGAAATGCTTTTTTCGCATATCAATATGAGCAAGCCGGAAGGGACACGCAATAGAGCGATGTTGGAAATTTTATACTCTTGTGGACTGCGTGTGTCCGAATTGATCAATCTCGAGATTAACAATATTTTTTTCGAAGAAGAAATTATCTTGGTACGCGGCAAAGGCAACAAAGAACGATATGTTCCGGTAGGCAAAACCGCCTTGAAATATGTTCAACTTTATTTGCAACATTATCGCAATCCGCAAGTAGTAAAAGATGAGGCTTCGCGAAGCATATTATTTTTGAATCGTCGTGGCAAAAAACTCTCACGCGTAATGGTTTTTATTATCATCAAAGACTTGCTCGCCAAAAGCGGCATATCCAAAAACATTAGTCCACATAGCTTTCGCCATTCTTTTGCCACCCATCTTATCGAAGGAGGAGCAGATTTGCGAAGTGTACAAGCTTTGCTCGGTCATGAATCTATTTTGACTACAGAAATTTATACCCACTTAGACCAACGTCTTCTGCGTGAGACGATTGACCTCTATTTGCCACGATTTAAA
>CAZLTF010000241.1:0-5866 GCA_964562195.1 uncultured Bacteroidales bacterium
TTTTATTCCGGACAGATAAATGTTGGCTCAGGCACTTTGCTTAAGCCTATCCAGAAAGATATTCCACTGAAACCCATCAAGATAGGTGCAAAAATAATCCTTAGGAATGTGTTCTTCGATACCGATCAAGCCAAGCTGCAGAAAGAATCACAAATAGAGCTTCGCAAAGTCGTGGAACTATTGCAACATAATCCCGGTATTCATATTGAGATAAGCGGACATACAGACAATACCGGAAGCGAGTCACACAATCAAGATTTATCAAAAAGAAGGGCAAAAACAGTCTTTGATTATCTCTGCGAGCAAGGAATCAAAGCTTCCCGTATGACATACAAAGGCTATGGGTCGCGACAAGCTGCCGGAAGCAATGAGACAGAAAAAGACCGTGCAAAGAACAGAAGAACGGAAATAAAAATCATCGAATAATGATCACCCTCAGACAACATTATTTTGTTTTATCTGTCATATTATAAATGCTTGGTTCGTAAGCAGATTGCACATAATGGAAGATATGAAAACAAACAAATAAACGAATTTATGAAAAAACAATTACTTCTACTTGTATCCTTAATCATTGGGGTACAGATTTTTGCACAAGTATCTCCCAATAAATATTGGGTTCAATTTACGGACAAGAATGATTCACCGTACAGTACTGAAAATCCGGAAGAATTTCTTAGTGAAAGAGCCATCCAACGAAGGATAAAACAAGGAATCCTCATTGATGAGAAAGATATTCCGGTCAATCCCGACTATGTTCAAGCGGTGCGGGACATCGGCGTAGATATTATTTACACGACAAAGTGGTTCAATTCGGCAATAATATTTACCACCAATTCAAGTTTAATAGCGCAAATCGAAGCACTATCTTTTGTCAAGACCGTCAGCAAACTACAAGGAAGCAAAAAAAGCACCGTCAAAAAGGAGTTTTTTTCCAACGAAAAATATATTCCAAAAGCAGACTCACGGCTGCCATCCGGCAAGTATGCCACTTCTTATGATTATGGATCAGCTTATGCACAAATAAATTTGGTGAATGGCATTCCTTTGCATGAAGCCGGTTTTGACGGAAGCGGAATGATGATAGGAATCTTAGATGCGGGGTTTTTGAATGTAAATATCAACCATGCATTTGACAGTTTGTGGGCGAACAATCAGATATTAGGCACGCGTGATTTTGTAAATCCAGGCGGGGATGTTTTTCAGGAACATTATCATGGTGCGATGGTATTGTCCACGATAGGCGCCAACCTTCCCGGTCAAATGGTCGGCACAGCTCCCAAAGCAGACTTTTGGTTAATCCGCACGGAAGACGGTGATACGGAATATCTTATCGAGGAGCTTAATTGGGTTGCAGGTGCGGAATTTGCAGACAGCGTAGGAGTGGATGTTATCAATACTTCGCTAGGCTATAGCGAATTTGATGATCCTGTTCAGAATCATACTTATGACGACATGGATGGCAATACTACACCCATTAGTATCGGAGCGGATATCGCAGCGAGCAGAGGTATGCTATGCGTCAATAGCGCCGGCAACTCCGGAAGCAGCCCTTGGTATTATATCACCGCTCCGGCAGATGCCGATAGTATTTGCACGGTGGGAGCAGTAGATAATTACGGAACAATTGCCGAATTTAGTTCTCACGGACCTACTTCCGACGGGCAGGTAAAACCGGACGTATGTGCTACCGGCTCAGGAACTACCATTATAGATCCTTGGTCAGGTGTTGTGTCTTTCGGTTCGGGGACTTCCTTTTCCTCTCCCATCACCGCCGGCATGGCAGCATGCCTCTGGCAGTCGCATCCTTCTTCTACAAATATGGAAGTCTTGCAAGCAATGCGCGAAAGTGCAGACAAATATGATACTCCGGATGCTTCCTACGGCTATGGTATCCCCGATTATGAAGTTGCAATGGGAACTCTCACCAAAATTGAAGAAAAGAATTTTCACAACACCAATTTTCTTGTCTATCCCAATCCGGTTCAAAAAGACCTCTATATTTCCACCAATGACACCGGTATCAAAATGCAGTCTTTGGCAATCTACGATTTTGAAGGCAAAAGACTCTACCATCATGATAAAAATATGACATTGAGACCTTTGGTACCATATCATTTTGCTTTAATAGATCTTCCTCCGGGAATATTTTACATTCAAATACTAACAAATAAGGGATATTTCTCTAAAAAAATAGTTAGGTACTAATCCCCCTCAAACACGCAAAAGAAAATGAATTATGCAGCTATATCAAGAATAAGTCCACTCCAAAAACAAGCCAACTCAAAAAAGTCTTTTTGACGATATTTCTTATTTTTCAATTAGCTGATACTAAGGTATCCTCGTCTCACAAATTAAAAAATGAAGGCGCTTCTGTGATTTTCGGCAAACCTTAGTTAAATTTTTAAAAAAACTTTTTTCTCAAGCAACTTTTTCAAAATATGTACGTCTATCAAGTATAATTTTATAATTCTCTTCACTATTTGTTTAAGAACTCCTTCTTCCTCAGAGGAGTTCTTTTTTTATCCATTTTTTTTGCGATGCAAAAATGGAATGGCATTTCAAGCAAACAATTGAAAAATTTCTCAATTAGATTATTTTTATTGTTATTTTCGCAAAATAATTTATTGGAATATGAAAAGGTTAATAATTACGAGACACGGAAAATCCAGTTGGGATGATTATGATTTTGATTATCAGAGGAAACTAACGAAGAAAGGAGAAAAAAGGAATGTGCTTTTGGGTAAATATTTGAAGGAAAAGGAACTCATTCCCGACCTGATCATAAGCAGTCATGCGACAAGGGCTTTGGATACCGCAAAGATTGTTGCGAAAGAGCTGGATTATGATATTGCAAATATCAAGATTGACAAAAGCATCTATGGAGGATTTGAAGATGATGTTTTGAATATTATTTATGCGCTTGACAATCAATATGATACTGTATTTTTGTTTGGACATAATCCTACGTTTACAGATCTTGTCAATTATTTCAAAGCAGAGGCGATTCCCCATTTGAGGACGAGCGGTTCTTTCGGTGTTGAATTTGATACGGATAAATGGGAGGATATCGAAAGAGCAGATCGAAAAGAATTATTTTTTGTCGTTCCGCGATAAAAGCAAGGTTTTATATCAACAAATCCCGAATAGTATGAAGCAATATTTGAAATATCCGTTTATCAATCGTGAAATATCTTGGTTGCATTTCAATGAAAGAGTTCTACAAGAAGCTATGGATAAGGATGTTCCATTGCTTGAGAGATTGCGATTTTTGGGAATTTTTTCTAACAACCGGGATGAATTTTTCAGGGTTCGCGTTGCCTCTCTCAAACGTCTGATCGCCATTTCCTGTATGTATGGCACCTATGACCAAGCCCCACAATTGATACTGGATGAGATATTGCAAATAGTTGCCAATCAAGAAAAAATATTTACAGAGACCTATTTAGAAATAGTAAACGAATTAAAAAAGAAGAATCTATTTATACTCAATGAAAAAGAAATATCAGAAGAACAGGGCGAAATCGTAAGATCATATTTTCAAAAAGCTGTTCAGCCCTATCTTTTTCCGATATTTCTCAAAAATTTCAAAAATTCTCATGCCATTAAGGATGGTTCGATATACCTTGCAGTTGTGCTAAAATCTGACGATCCGGCAATCAAACGGGAACAAGCACTGATAAAAATGCCTACAAAAATAGTTTCCCGTTTCTATATTTTACCCCCCCAAGGGGCCAAGAAATATATCATTATGTTGGATGATATTATTCGATATTGTTTGGATGAGATATTTACGGTCTTTGGTTTTAATCATTTTGAGGCATATACCATCAAAATAACGCGGGATGCGGAATTGGATATTGATGATGACATTTCCAAGAGTTTTATGGATCGAATGCAAGACAGCGTAAAACAACGAAAAAAAGGGGAGCCTGTTCGCTTTGTGTATGATGAAAATATTCCCGGTTCATTTTTGCAAAAATTGCTTAAGAAGCTAAAAATCAAAGAACGAGATAACCTGAGAGGTGGAGGGCGTTATCATAATTTTAAAGATTTTATGGAATTTCCTGCGGTGGACACTCGGCTGTCGTATGAGAATCTCTTTCCAATGACTCATCCGGCATTGCCCAAATATTCGAGTGTTTTCGGGCAAATTCGCAAACAGGATTTGATGCTTCACTTTCCATATCAGTCTTTCAATCATATCGTCGATTTGCTACGGGAGGCATCATTGGACCCCAAAGTCACAAGTATCCGAATGACACTTTACAGGGTTGCTCATTACTCAATCATTGCGAATGCACTGGTCAATGCCGCCCGCAATGGAAAGAAAGTCATCGTTTTTCTTGAAATAAAAGCCCGTTTTGATGAAACAACCAATATAAATCTTACGCGAAAATTTCAGAACGAAGGAATTACGATTATTCAAACCATCCCTCGTTATAAGGTACATGCCAAGTTGATTTCGATCACAAGAATAGAGGACGGCACGGAGAAATATTATACAAACATATCAACCGGAAATTACAATGAATCGACCTCTACGGTATATGCTGATGATAGCTTATTAACTTACAATCAAGGAATAGGAAGAGATGTTATTAAGGTTTTTGAAATTTTTGAAGAGCGATATATGCGACCTTCATTTGAACATCTTATAGTAGCTCCATTTAACCTTCGCAGTTTTTTTGTACGTATGTTGGAACGTGAGATCCAAAATGCAAAAGAAGGGAAAGAAGCTTGGGCAATCATTAAATTAAACAATCTTGCTGATAAAAAAATAGCCAAAAAAATATATCAAGCTGGTATGGCGGGAGTGAAAATCAAGCTAATAATTCGTGGAATTTGTATCTTAAAGCCCAATCAAAAAGGAGTAAGTGAAAATATCGAAGGGATTAGTATTGTGGATCGTTTTTTGGAACACTCACGTGTACTTATTTTCGCCAACGGCGGAGAAACACGCTATTTTACCGGTTCGGCGGATTGGATGCCTCTCAATTTTGACCATCGAATAGAAATCATGACTCCCATCTATGACAAAAATGTTCAACAGGAACTCAGAGCGATGATAGATATTCAGCTACGAGACAATGTCAAAGCAAGAATAAGCAAAAATGATAGCCCCAATCGCTACAAACAAACCAATGAACAGCCACAACGTTCTCAATACAAGATTTATGAATATCTAATACCGGAATAGTCAATCTGATTTTAGGAAAATTGCTACTATCAAACAAATTCAAAAAACGATGAAAAAACAATTTGTTCAAGAGTTGGAAGGTGAATTTCGACGCAATGCCAATCCTGCAAATGCCGCAGGGCAAGCCGCATATATGAAAAATCACTTTGCATTCTGGGGCATTAGCTCCCCTATTCGCAAAGACATTCAAAGACCTTTTTTTCTAAAATCATATTTGCCTGCAAAATCCGAAGCAAAAGAGATAATCCGCATACTTTGGGCAAAGCCTCAACGTGAATTTCATTATTTTGCACAAGAATTTTTCTTAAAGTATTCCAATGATTTGGAAAAAGAGGATATAGAACTGATGGAATATATGGTATTGAACAATTCGTGGTGGGATACGATTGATTTTATTGCCCCCAAATTAATGGGAAATTATTTCAAAAAATTTCCCGAACTTAGAAGAAAATATACCGAAGTCTGGATCAAATCCGGTAATATCTGGCTACAACGCTCTGCGATATTATTTCAATTAAAATACAAAGAACAACTTGACACTCAATTGTTAAGCGAAATTATCAACAAATTGTCCGGTTCGGATGAGTTTTTTATCAACAAAGCTATCGGCTGGATATTGAGAGAATATAGCAAAACCAATCCCCGTTGGGTACTGCATTTTGTAGA
>CAZLTF010000242.1:0-5912 GCA_964562195.1 uncultured Bacteroidales bacterium
CTTTGTCTTTGATCAGAATAAATGACTCAAAAGCTGTCTTGTAACCAAATAGGGCATCTGTGTAATTTTCAATGGGTCCTACTACAAAATCAATATCATTATTTTGAACGTCCAGCCAAGCCATATCACTCTCAAAATAATCATCCGTGCGCATAGCTTTGGCTCTTAATTTTAAGTATTTGGCAAATGCTTTATTCTCTGCTAAAGTAGAAGCTTTTTCAAGTAAAGCGGCGGCTTTCTCTATGGATTCTTTATATGCTTCATGATACCATAGCAATTTCAATCCTCCATTCTCGTTTCTTTGGAGGATGGTATATAGACTTTTTTTGTCAGGATTACTGAAAGCTTCAAATTCTTCTTTGGTCATATCCACCGGATAAAAATTGGCGCCGGCAGGCTTGTCTCCGTAGCCTTCGACAAAAGATTTCAACCCATCTAATTCATCCCAAGGTCCATAATTAATAATAGCATATTTTTTAGTATCCTGATCCCTGATAGAGTGAAGAAATGCTTCTTTATCACCAAGATTTTGTTGCCAATAAAGAGCATCCATGATGTGTGCTGCTTCAAATAGGAATTTTAACATTTCCCTCTGATTGTCAGATAAATGTGAGACATCAGATGTAAGTTTGTAACTTGCATATTGATTGAGTTTTTGTTTCATGTCCAGAGTTATTACCGTGTTATTTACTTCTTTGCTTCCGGAGTTTTTCTTTTTGTTTTCTCCTCCGCAAGAGACCAAAAGCATCCCCAGAATGAAGAGTGCTGCGATAAATGTTATTTTTTTCATATCTTTCTTATTTTTGCGGCAAAGGTATATGTATTTTGTTTTAGAATTCTTCAAAATTATATATTTATCGAATTAATATATTTGTTAATTTTGCAAAAACGTTCTACTTATGGGTTTAAATATTATTGTAGGTTTTTTTGTAGCGATTTTGCTTGTAGTAGTTATACTGATAATCAAAGGAAAAGACATTAGACTATTCATTTGTGAAAAGCGATATGGGAAATATAGTTCTCCGTTTGTAAAAATGTTTAAGCGGATTTATCATGCAAATCCATATCCGTATGCCGCTAAAAGCGAAATTGTAGAATACATAAGTGCCCTTCGTGAGATAAAAGACGTGAAGCAATGCAATACCCATCTTACGATTGCTTTTGGTGATTATCAATCCGAAATAAATAAAATTAACGTAGTCAAAGACAATGGAGAACCGCACTCATTTTCCATTCGTGAGATAGGTGCCTATACAATTAAGATTTATGGTTATAATGTATCTATTTTTGGAATGAATGCTTTGGCTCTCTATTTTGTTTATAAAAACCAATTATTCTTGGGAGAATACATCATAAAACGTGAAAATCAAAAAGTTGATTATAACTACATTACACAAAAAATGCAAAAAAAATATTGTTCTGATTCCATAGTTGTTCAGGATGACCGGTTTTTGATACGGGATGCCAATGCAAGTCAGATTTTGTTGCTTGATGACGGTTTTTCCGTACGCTTGAAATATTTTAACTTTGAAAACAACAATATCTTGAATTTACTTTTTGCGGAGCAGGATAAAATAAGAAATGCTTTTCAACAGCACTCAAATGAATACTCTGTTGACCTATAGTGTCATTATGCAGTATTATTGAAAAGAACAATACTCTGATTTTTTCGTAGTTTTCTTGAATATTGATGTCTTTTATAGACTCCAAGTGCGCAAACCACCTTTGACGAAGTCAAAATGAGTTGTACGTCCTTTGTAATTAGCGAGAGCTTTTATGACTTGATGTTTTGTGTTTTGGGGACAATAGAAGAACATAAAGCCGCCGCCGCCTGCTCCGGAGATTTTGCCGCCGGTAGCCCCGTTTGAGATGGCTGCTTGATAGATCTCATCGATCTGTGGATTGGTGATTCCTTTTGCCATTTTCTTTTTGTGCTGCCATCCGAAGTCCAAAATTTTACCGATTTCATCAATTTTACCCTTCAGTAGCGCTTCTTTCATGTATGAAGCTTGATTTTTGAGCTGGTGCATTGCCTCGATGGTTTCGGATTCATTGTTGCGAACATTTTTTTGTTCACTTTCAATGATTTTGGATGAAAGACGGGAAGTCTCCAGATTGTACAAAACCAGATTGTGTGAGAGTTCGTCGAGATAGGTTTGACGAATGCGTAATGGATTGACAATCACTTTCTCTTGGTCAAAAAATTCCATAAAGTTGACACCACCGAAAGTAGCTGCATATTGATCTTGTTTGCCACCTGCCATTGCAAGGTCTTTGCGTTCAATATCGTAGGCAAGGTATGCCAAGTCATATTCTCCAAGAGGCAATTTAAGCCATTCGGCAAAAGCGCCCAAAATAGCGACGACCAGGGTAGAAGACGTTCCTAAGCCCGAGCCTGCAGGAGCATCTACGAAAGTAGTCAATCTAAAAGAAAGCGGTTTGTTTGAGAAATCCTTTACAATACGATTGTAAATTCCTTTGATCAAATCCAATTCACCGTCCAACGGCAATTCCTGTACATTTTCAAACTCCAAGATCTGACCTTTGTCAATGCTATGCAGAATGATTTTGCCATTTTTCATAGGCGTGATACTCGCGTGAGCATAGAGGGAAATGGTTGCATTTAATATGGCTCCGCCAAAACGGTCACAATAGGGTGAAACATCGGTACCACCTCCTGCCAATCCAATCCTTAAAGGAGCTTTGCTTCGTATTATCATTATTTTATTTCTATTATTATCAAAAAGCGGTGCAAAAGTAATCATTAAATTGTGACAATAATGAAGAAAAGTAAAGAAATTTTTGAAGGATACTTTCAAAATATTTTTCTTGATTGATTGGGGGGATTTTCTGTTTTTTACGTCTTTGATGAAAAATAGAAAAACATTGATTATGAAAAAATTTTTGCTCATTTTCACTTTACTTAGCTTTGTTTCCGTGATTTTCGGACAAGTCGCAATCAATCAAGATGGTTCTGAGCCGGCACCCGGAGCAGCACTTCATGTCAAAGGTGCAGGCGGAGACTTTTTTATTGAAGATGCCACCGCCAATGTAGGTATCGGAACAATAACACCCGGCGTTTCTCTGCATATATCCAATGGTGATCCTGTGATTCGTTTGCAAGATGATGTGGCGGGCAATGCCGCTGCTGCAATAATTGAGTTTGGGGGTAGCGGTGGAGGTGCTTTTGAGAGCGTAGGTTCGATAGGTGATTTTGTAGGTGCACAGTATTTAGGAATCAATGCTTCTTCAAGTTTTGATTTGAAAGTTAATGGACATAATACAATTCGTGTAAATCCATCAGGAGATGTTGCAATCGGCACGTTGAGTGCAATGGAACAATTGCACGTAAAGGGAAATGTTTATGTAGAGGATGGCAAAGTTATGAGAAATACGACTACAACTACTGATTTGCTTCCTATTGCTTATGGGGTTGTTGACCTTAATGGTAACATATTATCGGGAAGTGGTAATTTTACCGTTAATCATATCGGAACAGGTGATTATAGAATTGCTATTCAAGGTGAGGCATATAGTAGCGATACATATACTTGTGTTGCTATGCCAAGAAATACAATAAACCTTATGCTTCTTTCGATGGGAGATAAGAATGATGAACTTAGAATTAGAACTTGGTTTAAAAGTGGTTCTGCTGCAGACAATACTTTCCATTTTGTAGTTTATAAACCCTAAAATGTTTGACAAATTCAAACTGTATAGCTTGAATTAAATC
This sequence comes from uncultured Bacteroidales bacterium, assembly GCA_964562195.1. Taxonomy (GTDB): domain Bacteria; phylum Bacteroidota; class Bacteroidia; order Bacteroidales; family S143-32; genus S143-32. The sequence goes on from CAZLTF010000242.1 coordinate 3,734, forward strand.
AAAATCAAAATGGGAATTTGAACGCTATTTGTTACAGAGAAATCGGCTGTTTTGATGATAGGTTCTTTGTTTGACGAAAATAATCTGAAAAAGCATTAATTTGAGCCTTACTTTTGTCCGGTTTGGAGGTTTCGTAAATTTGTTTTTATTAACAAAAAGTTTTAAAACCTGTGTAAATCAGCATATTTCATCTTTTTTTTTGAATGTAAAAAAACTAAATAAAATGGTATGACAGAACCATTATTATCATAATTTTGCATTGAAATTTATGAAGATATGCTAAGTAGAAGATATTTAAGGGTAAAGACTTTTCAAGCGATTTTTGCATTCAGAGTTTCTCAAAACGAGGATTTGGTTGTTGGTACGAAAAATTTGTTGCACAATTTGGATAAACTACACGAGCTGTTGATATATCAATTGAGTTTTTTGATTGCATTAAGTGATTTTGCCGAAAAGAGGATTTCGGAGAATAAAAAAAAGCATATTCCTTCGGAAGAGGATCTAAATCCCAATTTGCGATTTGTCAATAATCGTATTTCCAAGCTGTTGAAGTCAAATGTTAATTTACAAAGAGAGATAGAGAATTGTCGTATCTCGTGGAAAGATGAAGAGCCGATGATTCGCAAATTGCATTCCATTATTCTGGAAAGCAAAACATACAAATCGTACTTAAATTCGGTAGATTCTTTTGAGAGTGATAAGAGTGTTTGGGTAAAAATTATCAAAAACCAACTTTCCCATTTTGACCCGATAAGTTTTTATTATGAGGATCTTAATTCCATTTGGATAGATGATATCAACATTGTCAATCATCTTATGATTAAATTTATCAAATCATTTAATGAATTTGATGATGAAAAGAAGGAGATTCCCGAGTTGTTTTACGATTATAATCATACACCTGTACCGGAAGACAAGCAGTTTATTACCGATTTATTTGAGATGACTGTATTGGCGGAAGATGAGAATATTGAGCTTATTCGTTCAAAAGTTCAAAATTGGGAATTGGAGCGCATAGCTATATCCGATATGATAATCTTGGAGATGGGTGTCACAGAGTTGTTAAAATTTCCCACTATCCCTATCAAGGTGACACTTAACGAATATATAGAATTGGCAAAAATGTTTAGCACTCCCAATAGTCATATCTTTGTCAATGGAGTATTGGATAGGCTTATTGCTCAATTGCTTAAAGAGAATAAAATTCACAAAACAGGTCGAGGTCTTATTGACAAAAGTATTAGCAGGGATAGAGGGTAATCTTCCGGAAAGTTGAAGTAGTATTATTCTCTATTGTGTTTGTCTATGCAATATATTTCTGTGTTTCTGGCATATGACGGTGCTATAGGTCAAAGGTTTTTATCTCTTTGATTGTGAGCTTGTGATATTGTTTTGTACTACACCAATTCTAAAAACATATTTGCCTTGAAGAGTTTAATGGCAATTGCCAAAAGAATGATACCGAATACTTTGCGTACAACATTTAATCCGTTTTTGCCTAAGAGTTTTTCGATGAAGTTTAGATTTCGAATAACGAGATATACTAACAAAAGATTGACGACGACTCCTGCGAGAATATTCAGATAGCCATATTCCGCACGCAATGAGATGAGGGTTGTCATCGTACCTGCGCCTGCAATAAGTGGAAATGCAATCGGTACTATGGATGCTGTTTCGGCTTCTACGTCTTTGAAAATACTGACTCCGAGAATCATTTCTCCGGCAATTAAAAAAATGATTATTGCTCCGGCAATAGCAAAGGATGCAACATCAATACTAAAAAGTTTTAATATCCAATTTCCCAAAAAAAGGAATAGAACCATAATTAGTAATGCTACAATCGTTGCTTTTTCCGCTTCGATTTTTCCTGATTTATTTTTTAAATCCAATAGAATAGGTACAGAACCGAAAATATCAATTACCGAAAATAGAACCAAAGCGGAGCTAATAATTTCCATCAATTTGAAACCCATAGTATTACTTTTTTTTGCGATACAAACCAAATAATTTTCAAAAATGATGAATATTATCCTTGAATAATTTGAAAATATTTGGGTTTATTTTTATTTATCAACTAATTCTTTTTTTGAAAAAATGCGCTTTGTTTATAGTGATTTTTTCAGCCGGCAAAAGTAGAACCAAAATTGATATTGCAAAATTTTTTATAGTATTTATTTTG
>CAZLTF010000243.1:0-7959 GCA_964562195.1 uncultured Bacteroidales bacterium
CTCTTATTTTTTATAGTGCTTCGGTAGAAAACGTCAAGTTCGAGGCTTGTGAAGTGTTTAAAGCTAGGGAGTTGACTTTTGTCAATGACTGCTTTAAACACGAGCGTAACGAAGAAATTGGCGTTTTGTACCAAGCACTACGTAGATACATCAATAATAAAGCACAAGGAAAATCAGAGCTTTCTCCAAAAAGTTTTGCATTTATTTTATTCTCAAAGAGGATGTTTTCGTTCCACAGAAGTACCTCCCTTTTCTAACCTATTCAATTCGAAGTATATAGATACATCATCATCTCACAAATTAAAAAATGAAGACACTTCTGTGATTTTCAGCAGGCGATACATAGTTGCTGCTGAGAATCACAATATGAGGATAAAATAAAATTTGAATAATGTATTTATTCACACACGATATTTGAAATGAAATAAACATTTTTGTTCTTTTCTTGTTCTCTAATCAATACAAGATATTTTAGAGTAAATATGAAGGCATTGTCATTATTTAGTGGAGGATTGGACAGCATTCTTTCTGTAAAAGTAGTTCAAGATCAGGGGATTGATGTTTTGGCAATTCATTTTGACACAGGATTTGGAGGGAAAAATTGGGATCAAAAAAAAGAGTACCTGTTTCGGATCTCCCAAAAATATGACATTCCTCTTGAGATCGTTGATATCCGGGAGCATTATTTGGAAGATGTTTTATTCAAGCCGAAATATGGCTACGGGAAGGCATTTAATCCGTGCATTGATTGTCATGGATATATGTTTTTTAATGCCGCATCCTTGTTGAAGAAATACGAAGGGAGCTTTCTGATCAGCGGTGAGGTTGTAGGACAACGTCCGATGAGTCAACGCTCGGAAGCCTTAAAACAAGTAGAGGAATTGAGCGGAGCAAAAGGTCTGGTATTAAGACCTCTATCTGCAAAACATTTGAAAATTACGATACCTGAATCAAGGGCTTGGATTGACAGGGAACAATTGCTTGACATCAAAGGGAGAAGCCGTCATCGCCAATTGGAATTGGCTAAACATTACGGCATTACCGAACATGAAGCTCCTGCCGGTGGTTGTCTGCTTACGGAAAACTCCTTTGGAAATAAAATCAAAGACTTTATCAAATATCAAAAGATGAATGTCAATGATATTGACTTTTTCAAACTTGGCAGGCATCTCCGCCTTGATACGGGTGCTAAACTCATTATGGGAAAGAACCGGATTGAAAATGAACATCTTATGCAAATGAAATATCAAGACCGGTATATCTCATTGACTCCCACCGAAGAGCTACCCGGTCCTTTTTGTTTACTTTCCAAAGAGGCAACTATGGAAGATAAAATCCGTGCTGGAGAGATACTTCTATCATACACCAAAGCACAAACCGGTGAGACTCACCCCGTTATCATTGGCGATGAGGAGATATTTATCAAATTGGAAAATGACAAAACAAGATTTCGCAAAATGATTATCGTATAATCCGGCTTAAGCCAATAAAAATACAAACATAAAAAAAGCATCGCAAATGTTTGTGATGCTTTTTTTATGCAGGGTCTGCCGAAATTCACAGAAGTGCTTTCATTTTTTTGAATTTGCTTATTATTTGACTATACTCATTTGTTTTTATGTGATTTGTTTTCTTTCACGTGTTTGAGCATTTTTCAGCTGACCTTATGTATTTCATACTATTACGGACAAGCCACCGTAGTAGCGGTAATATTATTTGCATTGTCAACACGAATCGCATGACATCCACCGCCTGCATCTTTCAGAATCAGATATCCATTGTCCCTATCGATGAACATATTAGCCGCTGTTTTCAATTCGGTAACGGAGCCATTACCCAAGACGATCTGATTGTCTTTGGTTGTAGTCGCTTGATTACCAATCGCCGTAGTATTATTGTGATCTGCATCCGGACCTGCTTGATAACCGACAGCCACATTATGACCACCATCTTTATTGTTGGACAATGTATAAGCACCGACAGCCACATTTTGGCTTCCATCGCTATAATTCTTATATGCCTCCAAACCAATAGCAACATTAGTCGAACCGGTAGGAAAATCGGATGGGAAGATGTTATAATATCCTTCCATTGCAAATGCACCGATGGCAATATTATTACTTGTGGATGTAGTCGAGAGGGGATTGCCATTAATCTTCAAAGCTTTGAATCCTATTGCGACATTATCATTTCCATTTTTGTTAAACAAAAGAGATTGTGCACCTACGGACACATTATTACTTCCGGTTGTATTGGCATTCATCGAGAAGTAACCTAAACTCACATTATCTTCGCCGGTAGTTGCATTCACATAAGAATCTGTTCCGACAGCTACATTTTGTCCATCGGAATAGTCATCATTATTACCTGCATTCTCGCCGATAAAAACACTTTTTCCAGTTCCTGTCACCCAGATTTTTCCGTGTACATCCAGGAGTTCTCCCGGATCATTGGTGCCAATTCCTACACGATTGCTGGAACGGATAGTAAGCGTTCTGTAGGAAGTTGTCCCGAGATCCAGATAATTACTGGCAACCATTTCAAAATTATTACCTGACACGGATTGAATTGTCAAAAAATCAGATCCGTCCGTGACACGAATATTTCCGTCTGAGACGTGCAATTTATCCACAGGAGAGGTAGTACCAATACCTACATATCCATCGGATTCTTTCACAAAGAACTCACCTGCCGAACCTTTTACATGTAAAATAGAGCCGGAAGCCGGTGCAGATCCATCTTTATTAATAGCAACTTGTGCGCTTATGTATAGCCCACCACTTAACAATAACAACAATACTAATAACTTTTTCATAACAATTATAATTTTCAATTAAATTTCTGCAAAGATATACATTATATAAATACAATAATATATATTTTTTAAAAAATAAATATTTTTTGGTACTACTTGGTGAAGTTAATAAATAACTTATTCTGATAATCCAATAATATGTACATTTGCAGCGATTTTATAAAACAACAGATGATGAAAAGAACAGCATTATATCAAAAACACCTTGACCTGGGTGCGAAAATGGTTGAATTTGCAGGTTTTGAAATGCCCGTTCAATATATAGGGCTTAAAGCTGAGCATCAGGCAGTTAGAAACAAATTAGGAGTCTTTGACGTGTCCCACATGGGAGAATTTTGGATCGAAGGCAAAAAAGCTTTTGACTTGGTCCAATGGCTCACATGCAACGATGTGTCACTTCTTACCTACGGCAAGGTGCAATATTCTTGTTTCCCCAATGGTAAAGGAGGAATCGTTGATGATTTATTGGTATATAACTTTGGAGAAAACAAATACCTTTTGGTAGTAAATGCTGCCAATATTGACAAAGACTGGAATTGGGTTTTGGAACAAAATCAGAAATTCGGACTTGAAGTAGGCACAGAACTTATCAATGTGTCAGACGAGTGGTCGCAGCTTGCCGTGCAAGGTCCTTTGGCACTCAAAGCAATGCAAAAATTAACGGATGCAAATGTAGAAGATATGCCTTTTTACACCTTCAAAGAGATTAGTTTTGCTGGAGTCCCAAACATTTGCTTTTCAACCACCGGATATACCGGAGCAGGCGGTTGTGAGATTTATATGAAAAACAAGGATGCTTCCAAAATCTGGGATGCCGTCATGGAAGCCGGCAAAGAATATGGAATTCAAGCCGCCGGACTGGGTGCGCGTGATACCTTGCGCTTGGAAATGGGATATTGTCTCTATGGAAATGATATTGACGATACCACTTCCCCTCTCGAAGCAGGACTGTCTTGGATTACAAAACTAACGGACAACAATACATTCGTGGATAAAGATTTTCTTCTAAAACAAAAAGAAGAAGGCTTAAAACGAAGATTGAAAGGTTTTGAAATGCTTGAAAGAGGAATCCCGAGACATGCTTATGAAGTATATTCGGAAGAAGGTAATCTCATCGGAAAAGTAAGCTCCGGAACTATGTCCCCCAGCCTCAACAAAGCTATCGGAATGGCGTATATCAACAAAGGTTTTAGCAAGCCGGGCACAGAAATTTTTATCAAAATAAGAAACAAATCACTGAAAGCCAAGATTGTACGAACACCATTCAAATAAAACATCAAACTCTTGCGAAGATGTCAATAATAGAGGTTTATTTCACACCGGAAGAATACATTGCGCGACATAGCGCTCATAATCATACTACTGTGGTAGTCGATATTTTGCGCGCTAGCACTACTATTTGTACTGCCCTTGCCAAAGGTGTGAAAGCAATCATTCCCGTGGCTCAACTCGAAGAAGCCAGAGCCTACAAAAAGCAAGGCTATCTCGTGGCATCCGAAAGAAACAGCGACCCATTGGCATTTGCCGACTTCGGCAACTCTCCACTGGATTTTTTGAACACAAAATTGCTTGGAAAAGAAATTGTCCTGAGCACTACCAATGGAACCAAATCAATCGCCGCTGCAAATAATTCACAAAAAGTCATAATCGGTGCATTTATCAACCTTTCGAGTCTCGCTCAATATTTGATCCAAAATGAACAAAATGTAACGATCTTATGCTCCGGATGGAAAGGCGTATTCAACCTTGAAGACACGGTCTTTGCGGGCGCACTCTCAGACCTGTTATCGCAAAGCGGAAACTATCAACAGGGCAATGATGGAGCGGTAGCTGCTCTTGCTCTTTGGAAGTCCGTAGAGTCGGATTTCATCACAAAAATGCTTCTGTCGGAAGCTGCAAAACGTTTGTTGTCCAAAGGACTAAAAAAAGAAATAGAATACTGTTTTCAAGTCGATCAAGTGAAAGTCGTGCCGGTTTTGAAAAACGGAAAAATAATCACTCAGACCCTTTATCCGGAGGCAATGCATAAATAAATAAAAAAAATTATGGAAGTAGATCTTTTTATCCCCTGTTTTATTGACCAGATTTATCCTGAAACGGGAATGAATATGGTGAAAATATTAAAAAAATTGGGTGTCAAAGTTCATTATAATGCCAATCAGACCTGCTGCGGGCAATTTGCATACAATAGCGGACATTTTGAAGAGGCAACACAAATGGGAGGAAAATTCTTGAAAGATTTTCCGAATAACCGTCCCATCGTTTCCCCTTCGGCTTCCTGTCCGGGGTATATCAAATCCTATTACCCTAAACTCTTCTTCAATACAAGCAATCACAATGAAGTGAAACGCGTAAACAGAAACCTCTATGAGTTTACTGATTTCCTTGTCAATGTGCTCAATATCACTAACTTAGGAGCAAAATTTCCACACAAGGTTACCTATCACGACAGCTGCGCCGCACTGAGAGAATACGGACTTAAAGATGAGCCGCGCAAATTGCTTTCCAAGGTTGAAGGTCTTCAACTTGTCGAGATGAAAGATACGGATGTATGTTGTGGTTTCGGGGGAACTTTCTCCGTCAAATATCGTCCCATATCAATCGCAATGGGTGAACAAAAGGTAGCCAATGCACTCGAAACAGAAGCGGAATATATCGTCTCTACCGACTCTTCCTGCCTAATGCATCAAGAAGGAATAATCAAACAAAACAATCGTAATATCAAAACCATTCATATCATAGATATTTTGGCATCTGGATGGTAAACAGTTTATTATAAATAAATAAAATAGAATTAAAGATAATTTCAAAAAAAAATTAATATGCCGGGAATTTCAAAAAAAGGGCAAAAAATGCCCGAATCACCAATCCGAAAATTAGTGCCGTTTGCCAATGCAGCGAAAGAAAAAGGCACCGCAGTGTATCACCTGAATATCGGTCAGCCGGATATCGCTACTCCCGATGTAGCGCTTCAAGCCATCCGTCATTATGATGAAAAAGTAGTCGCTTACAGTCCTTCGGACGGAATATTATCGTATCGTAAAAAACTTGCCGATTATTACAAAAAGAATAATATTGATGTAAGTCCCGATGAGATGATTATCACCGCCGGAGCATCCGAAGCGATACTATTTGCTATGCAAAGCATTATGGATGAAGGAGATGAGATCATCATCCCCGAACCGTATTATGCCAATTATTCCGGCTTTGCCGTAAATGCAGGAGTCAATGTAATACCAATCCCCTCAGCTATAGAATCCGGATTTGCACTGCCTTCAATTGCCGAATTTGAAAAGGCAATCACCAGCCATACCAAAGCAATTATGGTTTGTAATCCCAATAATCCCACCGGATATCTTTATTCCAAAGAAGAATTGGAAACATTAAAATCCATTGCATTGCGACATGACTTGTATCTGATTGCCGATGAAGTGTATCGTGAATTTGTCTATGACGGAAAAAAACATTTTTCACTGATGAATCTCGAAGGATTGGATAAAAATACGATTCTTATCGATTCGGTATCCAAGAGATATAGTGCTTGCGGATTTAGAATTGGAGTTTTAATCTCCAAAAACAAGGAACTTATGGCTACAGCCCTAAAATTTGCACAAGCCCGTCTCAGCCCGCCAAGTTTCGGACAAGTAGCCGCCGAAGCAGCATTGGATACTGATGACGAATATTTTGAAAATGTTCTGAAAGAATATCTCGCAAGAAGAGATATTGTAGTGAAAAAAATAAATTCCATTCCGGATGCCTTCTGCCCTACTCCTTCGGGTGCCTTCTACGTAGTAGCACGACTTCCTATTGAAGATTCTGACCACTTCTGCCAATGGTTGCTGGAAGATTTCAGTTTCAATGGCAAAACCGTGATGCTTGCCCCTGCTACAGGTTTTTATGCAACAGATGGGATGGGCAAAAATGAAGTTCGTATCAGCTATGTGCTTAATGTAAATGATCTGGCAGATTCTATGGACCTTCTCGCAGAAGCATTGAAAATATATCCGGGACGTACATCATAGAAATTATTTGAGATAATCTTGCCTTTAAGGTCAATGGTATAAAGCCTCGTTTCCTTGTATAAAACACAGAAGTGAGGCTTTTTTTATACGGATAAAATCATTCAAGAGATACTGCCTGTCTGACTTAGGGTCTGCAAAAAAAATCAAACGAATGAAAGAGAATGAATTACACAATGGTTTCAATAATAAAATGCAAGAGGAATAAGCGTTTCCTACAAAAAGTCCTGCATATCTTTTATTCCCGAAGAGGGTGTTTTCGTCCACAGAAGCCCCTACTCATATTTTCGTTTTTACACTTCACAAAAACATACATATTCCGGAAATTACGAAATATTTCATGGTCTTTATGCCTCCCCTTTTGTAAATATTATGGATGATCATGCATTTCCAGATAGACACATCTGCCTGACCCCCAACCACTTAATCCATTTTAATTATTCTCTGATGAGGGGTTTGGATATTTTATCAATAAATCAACAAAAAACAATATGATTACTTTTTGATGACCTACTGATGACCTTTGGATTACCTCCTTTTTTTTGTAAATATCTTATTTCTATAGTACTTTGCAGAAAATTTATTTGACATGTCATTAAAGAAAAAAGACAATTCGTTAATGCTTAGTTTTAATCAAATGTAAGCAAAAAAATAGTGATTTTGATATGGATTGGATTGAAGATATATTGCAACAAGCAATTCGACAAATAAGAATAAATATATGTATTATGAAAAAGAATTTCACAATTAGTTTTTTCCTTGTTCTGTTTGGCATAGCAGTACAAGCGCAAGTAGCCATCAACAAAGATGGAACACAACCGGATGCCTCCGCAATGTTGGATATTAAGTCAACGGATGGAGGTCTGTTGATTCCCCGTATGACAACTACCCAAAGAAGTGCCATTAGCTCACCGGCAAATGGTTTGCTGGTTTATGATACCGATGAAAATTCCTTTTTCTATTACGATGGTAGCAGCTGGAGTTCTATTTCCGAAGGAACGGATCTGTGGAGACTGGTCAATGACCGTATTAGTGTCTATGATACTACAAAAAGAGTAGGTATCGGTACTACTACACCCGGAGGTATGTTTGAGGTGGCTTCTTTGATTCATAATGGCACCTATG
>CAZLTF010000244.1:0-1963 GCA_964562195.1 uncultured Bacteroidales bacterium
TTGGTCTGATCGTTTGAAACCGTCTATTTTATTTGACAGTGGGGCGGATATGCTTGTGTATGGACTTGGCGAAAAACCGGTAATCGATATTATAAAGGCGCTTCGCAATGGAAATACGTGGCAAGAGATGCGGTCTATTCCTCAGCTTGCTTATCGTTTGTCTGCGGATGAGGAGCTTGTGGAGCATCCCGAATGGGGAGATGTCTTGTTGCATTCGCACGAGACGTGCCAAAAAAGTAAATTGAAATTTGCTCAAAATTTTAAACATATTGAGATAGAGTCCAATATGTTGATACCATCCAAGCGTGTAGTGCAATATTATCACAACGAGAAAGTGGTCGTTAATCCTCCCAATGGGGCATTGAAAGAAGAGGAGATAGATCGTGCTTTCGATTTACCTTATACCCGCCTCCCTCATCCGAAATATAAAAAACGAGGTAGTATTCCGGCTTTTGAGATGATTAAGTTTTCGATTAATATGCATCGAGGTTGTTTTGGAGGCTGTTCTTTTTGTACAATTTCCGCTCATCAAGGAAAATTTATTTCCTCGCGATCGGAGAGATCCATATTAAATGAGGTGGATGAAATTGCAAAAATGCCGGATTACAAAGGATATATTTCCGATTTGGGCGGTCCTTCTGCCAATATGTATCGAATGCAGGGCATTGATCTTAGTATTTGTGAAAAATGTTTGCGCCCTTCTTGTATCTCTCCCAATGTATGCTATAATCTGGATACTTCACATGAAAAATTATTACGACTCTATCGCAAAGTGGATGCGCATCCGCAGGTCAAAAAAGCTTTTGTGGGGAGTGGTATTCGTTTTGACTTGCTTACTTCTTACAACAAGGGAGCAGATGCGAAGACCAATGAAGAATATCTCAAACAATTGCTCGGACGTCATGTGTCGGGAAGGTTGAAAGTAGCACCCGAACACAGCTCCGATGATACTTTGAAGATTATGCGAAAGCCTTCATTTCGATATTTTTATGAGTTTCAAAAAAAGTTTGAGACTATAAATAAGAAACTGGGATTGAAATTGCAGTTGATCCCTTATTTTATCTCTTCCCATCCGGGATCGACCGTCAAAGATATGGCTGATCTGGCTGCCCAAACCAAAAATATGGGGTTTCGTTTGGAACAAGTCCAAGATTTTACTCCTACTCCTATGACACTTGCGACCGTTGTTTATTACTCTGGCTATCACCCTTATACACTGAAAGAAGTCTATACTGCCAAGAAGAAAAATGAGAAAATGAATCAACATCGCTTCTTTTTTTGGTACAAAAAAGAGAATTTTGAATGGATCAAAAAGCAATTGAAAGATTATCCGGCATTGAGTCGTATCTTGCTTCAAAGGAAAGAAAAAAAACAAAATGACAAAGCTGTTTCTGTTAAAAATAAATTTGGAAGTCAGATGAAGAATCATCCTAAAAGACGCAGAAACAGATAATTAGCACAATGGTAAAGTTTTTTACTAAATTTTGTATTACTAAAAAATATTTTTTTATTTTTGCAGGGTAGTTTGTCGTTTGGGAATGTATCATTGAAATAAATAAAAATATGGATAATCAAGCAGATCAAAATGAGGTTTTTTCGGAAGCGGTAAGAGCGGGAAAGCGGACGTATTTTTTTGATGTAAAACAAACCAAAGGTGGGGAGCATTATCTGAATATCACCGAAAGCCTGCGTAAGTTTGATGATGAAACAGGGAAGTTTTATTATGAGAAACATCGCATTTTTCTTTATCAAGAAGATTTTGAGAAATTCTCAGAAGGCTTGAGAGCTGCTATCGACTACGCCAAATCGTCCGGAGATATCGAAGATCAACAGGATGATAATGACCCGAGTGAGACGATCTGAGCGGAATTACCGGAAATTTTGCCTTTGTGATAAAGCTTGATGCTGATCTTGCTGATGGCTGAGTTGTCTTTTTTTTCAATGATATGTCACCTTTTTCTCC
>CAZLTF010000245.1:0-2980 GCA_964562195.1 uncultured Bacteroidales bacterium
CAAAAACAAGAAAAAACAAAATAATTACTACACTATCGAAGGCGGAGATATGCTCTTGTATGTTGACTGGGGAGACACTGATTGCCGGATTGAAATTCCTTATTAAAGTTCACAATAAAAACATTCAAATATTTGAAATAAAGTATTTTATATTGGCATTTTTAAACAAAAGCTATAATCATTCTATCGGCAGAGGGATATAAAAATTATTCCGCATCAATAAATTATTGCAATAAAAAAAAGGCTCCGAATAACAGAGCCTTTTTTTATCTACAAAATCAACAAATTTATTTATTAACTTTCTCTTGAATGTATTGGTGCATTCCGGCAGCCGCTTTACGACCGTCGCCCATTGCTAAAATCACGGTAGCCCCACCACGTACGATATCACCACCGGCAAACATATCAGGGACGGAAGTCTGCATCGTCTCTTCATTCACTTTGAATGTACCCCAAGGTGTAACATCCATATCAGGGATTACCTTAGCCAAGAGTGGGTTGGGCGAAGTACCAACGGCGACAACAACCAAATCCACCTCAACATCATATTCCGAACCCGGGATAGCGACAGGACGTCTTCTTCCTGATTTATCCGGTTCACCAAGTTCCATTTTTTGGAGTCTCATTTTATTCACATGACCGTTTTCGTCGGCGAAATATTCAACCGGATTATTAAGATTCAGGAATTCTATACCTTCTTCCATAGCGTGTTTTACTTCTTCTACACGAGCAGGCATTTCCTCTCTTGAGCGACGATAAATAATCATAGCACGTTCTGCCCCGAGGCGTTTGGCAGTCCGGACAGAGTCCATAGCCGTATTACCACCACCGATGATAGCCACATTCTTTCCGAAGAAAACAGGCGTATCATAATCATCATGAGCAGCACTCATCAGATTGACACGCGTCAGATATTCATTCGCCGAAAATATCCCGTTGTAATTTTCGCCGGGAATATTCATAAAACGTGGCAAACCGGCACCGCTTCCCAAGAAAAAGGCTTCAAAACCTTGTGCTCTCAATTGATCAAAAGAGGCGGTACGTCCTACGACGAAATTGGTTCTGAATTGAATACCCATCTTGCGCATAACTTCAATCTCCACATCTACAATTTCATTTGGCAAACGAAACTCAGGAATACCATATTTCAAGACACCACCTATCTCGTGCAAAGCTTCAAAGACAGTAACATCGTATCCCAATTTTGCCATATCGCCGGCGGCACTCAATCCGGCAGGACCGGAACCTACAATTGCTACTTTGATACCATTGGGTTCAGCAATTTCGGGAATTGCCATTTGACCGCTATTACGTTCATAATCAGCAGCAAATCTTTCCAGATTTCCAATAGACACCGCTGGTTTGTTAAGGCTGATGGTGTAGAAGCAATTCAATTCACACTGCTTTTCTTGTGGACAAACACGACCACACACAGCAGGCAATGCATTTGTCTCTTTCAATACGATGGCAGCTCCGAGAAAATCTTCGCTTTCGATCTTTTTTACAAATTTGGGAATATTGATTCCTACCGGACAACCGGTGATACAAGTAGGGTTTGCACAATCGATACAACGACTGGCTTCCAAAAGCGCTTGTTCTTTTCCAAGTCCGAGATTTACCTCTTCATAATTGGTACTTCTCTCTTTGGCATCAAATTCCGGCATTGGACCGCGTTCACGAGCCGTTCTCTCTTTGGCTTTAAGACTTTTGCGTAAATTTACACGCCACTCTTGTTTCCGTTCTTCTTTCAGATATTCAGATATATTTTTCATTATTGCACAGAATTTAGATATTTTTCATACGCTTCCACCTCAATACTCTTGTATGCACCGAGACGTTTCATCATTTCATCAAAATCAACCTTATGAGCATCAAACTCAGGTCCGTCAATACAAACAAACTTTGTTTCACCACCGACCGTGATACGGCAAGCGCCGCACATTCCGGTACCATCAACCATGATAGTGTTAAGACTCGCTTGTGTCGGGATATTATATTTCTTCGTAGTCAAAGCAGCAAACTTCATCATAATTGCAGGACCTATCACGATCGCTTCATCCACTTGCTCACGCTTAATCACCTCTTCCATTCCTGCAGTCACCAGTCCTTTTTTGCCCAATGATCCGTCGTCAGTCATTATTATCACCTCATCGGAATATTTTTTCATTTCATCGATCAGAATGACCAAATCCTTGTTTCTTCCCGCCAAAACCGTTATCACACGGTTACCGGCTTTCTTAAAACCTTGCACAATGGGAAACAAAGGAGCTACACCTACGCCACCGCCGGCACATAGCACAGTACCAATCTTCTTGATATGTGTGGCTTCACCTAAGGGTCCTACTAAATCCGTAATCTCATCGCCGACATTCAGTTTTATCAATTTGTCCGAACTAACACCCACTTTTTGCACTACCAGTGTGATCGTTCCTTCATTCTCATCGGCATCCGCAATAGTCAAAGGGATACGTTCCCCATTTTCACCAATCCTCAGAATCACAAAGTGACCGGGTTTTCTCGCTATAGCAATCTCAGGTGCTTCCACCACAATCTTGGCTACATTCTCAGAGAGAAACTCTTTTGAAATTATTTTATTCATACATTAATTATTAATACATTATGTAATTTATTTACATTTTTTCAATCACAACGGCAGAAGCTCCTCCACCTCCATTGCAAAGAGTTGCCGCACCATATTTTCCATTCTTTTTTTCCAATACATTCAACAAAGTAACCAAGATACGTGAACCGGTATTTCCCAATGGATGTCCCAATGAAACACCACTTCCCCATACGTTCACTTTGCTATAATCCAATTGTAAGGTTTTGATTGCTGCCAAGGCTACTACGGCAAAAGCTTCATTTACCTCAAAATAATCCACTTCATCGAGACCGATACCGGCTTTATCCAATGCTTTTGGCAAAGCTTTCACGGGAGCAGTGGTAAACCATTCGGGTTCGTGGGCTGCATCTGCATATC
>CAZLTF010000246.1:0-3450 GCA_964562195.1 uncultured Bacteroidales bacterium
CGGGTTCATCCTGGCCACCACCATGACCCCGGCCTCGGTCAACGATACCAACCTGCTCGATTATTGCACCGTTTACAGCAAGCATACCCAAACGCCTATTGAAAAAGTCTATGCCGACAAAGGCTATGCCGGAAAACCCAAACGCGAATTCCTGGCAATGAACAATATCGAGGACGGAATCATGAGAAAGGATTCGACCACCGCAAAGCTTACAGATTTCGAAATCGAAAGAAACAAAAAAATATCCAAAGTACGCTATGTCGTCGAACAGTATTTCGGCATCAGCCATCTGTACGACAATGCCACAAGGGCCAGGTTCACCACCCTGTAAAAACCAAAACCGATATCCGGGAATCTAAGTTATAAGAAACATTTTTCTTTTTTGTATACAATAGCTCTTTTTTCTATTTCCGCACTTAGATCACAAATTTTTTGAAAAGCCTTTGCGGATTTGACAACTTTAGAAAAGTTTAGAGTTGCTATTCCTCTTATTGAGTCTACTAATACAATTTTTTTTGCTTTTCTTATTCCGAAACTGTTGTTTGGATCCAATATCTTATTCAAAAGGGATCGGAAATAATAATCTTTAAAAAAAGATTCTCTATTATTTAAATTACCTTCGCGATCGTGAAAGGCTTTTGCCTTAAAACAGACTCCGACTTTCATTCTTTTAGACTTGAGCCGATTAATATAGTTATTGTCTTCTCCCCAATGAGTGAAAATTGGATCAAAACCGCCTACCCTTATTATTGTTTTCTTTTTTAGCATCCATGCTGCCGCATTTACAAAAGATATTTCATATGGCCGATTAAGGTCTTTTTGTAAAAGCAAATTGGAAATAGTTTTTCTGTTTCTCATAAATTGTTTTGAGAGATAAACATGAAAGAGGAAGTCAAGTTCAATACCAGAACCGTTAAAATGGAGAGGACTAATAATTCCAAATTGATCATCATATTGAAAAGCTTTAATGAGTTTTTCAATAGTATCTATTGAGATCCAAGCATCCTGGTTCAATAAAAAAACAAAATCGGCCCTGTTCTCTAATGCGAAATTAAACCCGATATTGTTTGCCCTTCCAAAACCGATGTTTTTTTTTTGTTCAATTATCTTAATCGATTGATACTTTTCCCTGATGCATTTCAATGTCCCATCTTTGGAGCAATTATCGATGACAAGGATATCGAGAGGAACGGAACTTTGGATTAAGGAACCTATACATCGGTTGATCCATTTTTCCCCATTATGTGTTACAACGATTGCGTATACTTTATTCATGTCTAGTTGTTAGGTGTTTTCTCCTGGAACTAACGATAATAAATTGAAATGTAAAAAGATTAGGGAAAAAACATTTTAAGGCTTTTTCGAAAAACATAGGGAATGTACTTCCTATAGCATCTCTGAATCTGTACTTTCTTTCAAGAATATCTATTACCAAATTGGACTGTTCGATCATTTCTAAAATATTTTTCAGGGTAAAAAACCTTAAGTGTGTTTTGTCAAAAATACCTCTTTCATTATAGGGCCATTTACCGTTAAGAAAAATTTGAATTGCAGTTTCTATGTGTTGAATATTGGGAATCGAAATAAGAACTTTCCCATCATTTTCAAGCAAATCAGAAGCACTATGCAACAATTTCCATGGATTTATCAAATGCTCAAGAATATCTCCAAAAATAATATAATGAAATCTACAGCCAAAAGTTTCTTTAGATAGTTGGAAATTATTCAAATCACATTCTATTACCTCATCAAGGTTCATTTTTGCTATTTTAATCATTTCTTTGTCATATTCTAATCCTGCTACAAATGCCGCCATATGATTTTTCTTCAAGAATTTCCCATTCTCACCCGTTGCGCACCCCACATCGAGGATAAATAATTCCGTTCCCTCTATATATTTAAGAAGGTCTTTTCTCATTCCGATGTATGATTTATTCAGCCCTTTCATGTAGTATTATGGCGGATCCTTTCGGGTGAAAAATATAGCCCCACGATTTATTCCAATTCATCAATTCCAAGCCATCAACGCCGATATTCAATACCTCGAAAATAGGGCCATTCTGAATTACGTCGAAATTTTTATGTGCCTGGCCTATAGTGCCGTGACCTATTGAAATTGAAATTCGATAACGTCCTGGAGAGAGGTATAATTTGTTTATGATGACTTTAAATTTGAATCTTTTGTTTTTTTTAACATGAATTTGTTCTGAAGTAAAAATAGCGGCTATAGGGTTTCCCAATAAATCGACAATTGTGATTCCGAAACGAAGCTTGTCTCTATTAATGCTGCTTTGGACATCAACTTCAAACAAAAGATCTTGTCCGAAAAAAAAGCCCCCATTATTGTTGGAAACAGGTCGCACCTCCGATATTTTAATTTCCCTGCCAAATCTATTAGATGGTCGGCGCTGTGCGCTAACATCAATGGGGTTATCTTTTTCAATGTCTTTTAAATATCTATCGATGACCTCGTTCGTTCTTCCGACTTTATCAATGCATCCTGAGTTAAGATAAACCCCCTTTTTAGTTAATGTTTTTATGGCCCCCATGTTATGGCTAACAAACAGGACCGTCCTTCCCTCCCCGCCAATTTTTTCCATTCGTTTCAAGCATTTTTTTTGAAATTCCATATCCCCAACTGCAAGAACTTCATCGACAATCAAAATCTCTGGGTCTAAATGCGCAGCTACTGCGAAACCCAACCTTACCCGCATTCCTGACGAATAACGTTTTACAGGCGTATCTATAAAGCTTTCTATACCTGAAAAATCTACGATTTCTTCTAATTTTGATCGAATTTCCTTTTTAGTCATTCCAAGGATGGATCCATTCAGAAAGATATTTTCTCTCCCGGTTAGCTCAGGATGGAATCCGGTTCCGACTTCGAGCAAACTGGCAATTCGTCCCTTTATTCTGACAGTCCCTATCGAAGGGGCTGTTACTCTTGATAGGATTTTTAGTAGTGTTGACTTTCCCGCTCCATTTTTTCCAATAATTCCTATTACATCACCTTCATCGATAGAAAGGGTAATTCGCCTGAGAGCCCAAAACCTTTTTCCATCAATCTGCCCCTCATCTACTGGTCGTAGCCCGACCTTCACATTTGGATCCACCTTGCCCCTTACCCTTGCCCACCAAGACTGCAGATCCTGTGTCAAGGTTCCGTGACCTATGATTCCAAGCCTATACTCTTTCCATAAATTTTCGATAGAAACGGCGGTAGTCATCCAATCATTCCCTGATAGAGGCTTACCCGTGCCTTATACCCTGCATTCCCGGACAAATGTAACGATAAATTGAGGCACCAGCTAATGTTGTACGAGAAAATAATAATAATCGCTCTATTTTTCATCGTTACACTTGATTGAGTTATAACGATGTGCAGTAAATAGATCAGATTCCCACAATAAGGATGTATATTTATAAATGATTGTTTTAAATCAATAACTT
>CAZLTF010000247.1:0-1841 GCA_964562195.1 uncultured Bacteroidales bacterium
ACGCCAATTTCTTCGTTACGCTCGTGTTTAAAGCAGTCATTGACAAAAGTCAACTCCCTAGCTTTAAACACTTCACAAGCCTCGAACTTGACGTTTTCTACCGAAGCACTATAAAAAATAAGAGTTTCGTACCAGACACTACGTAACTTGTTCTTTTTCCCCTGTTTGAGAGTTTTTCAGCAGACCCTATGTATCGCCTGCGATTTTTTTACCTTTATTCTTTATGAATACGGTTGGTGTGAAAATATTAGTGATAATATTGTTTTCGTATGCTGAATATTGTTACTTTCGCAAAAAAAAGAAGATGAAGTTGATATTTGCTACAAACAATGCTCATAAGCTTGATGAGATCAAGAAAGAGATAGGCGATTCGGTAGAAATAGTGAGCTTGCGTGAAGCAGGATTTGAAGGTGGTATTCCGGAAACAGGTAATACACTCGAACATAATTCTAGGGAGAAAGCCCGCTATATCAATGCGGTATTGGGGATGGATTGTTTTGCCGATGATACCGGATTGGAAATTGATGCACTTGGAGGAGAGCCGGGAGTCTTTTCGGCACGCTATGCCGGTGAAGATGCTAATAGTGAGAGAAATGTGGATAAAGTTTTGAGGAAAATGAAAAACCAAACAAATACCAAAGCCCGCTTTAGAACATGGATAACTTTGATTTTGAACGAGGAAATATTTTCTTTCGAAGGAAGCATCGAAGGAAATATCATTGCGGAGCGAAGAGGAGAATCCGGTTTTGGTTATGACCCGATTTTTATCCCATTGGGTTATGATAAGACTTTTGCTGAATTGCCTTTGGAAGTGAAAAATCGAATCTCCCACAGGGGTATTGCCGGTAGAAAATTAGCTGCATTTTTGAAAAGCAGAAATAGTAATGAAGAATTGTAAAAAAAAGATATGAGAAAAATTGGTATTATATTGATTATGAGCCTGTTGTACAGTCAATTGAATGCACAGAAGGCAAAGTTGGAAAATGGTCCTATGTTGGGATATTCTACATTACACGAAGTGGTGATCTGGGTGCAAACAACCCAAGCAGCCCAAGTGCAAATAGAATATTATGCTGAGGATGAGGTCAAACATTTTACACAAAGTGTACAGACTCAAAAGGCAGATGCTTATACCGCTCACCTTTTGTTGGATGAGATAAAACCGGCTACCAAATACAATTATGATGTGCTGATAGATGGCAAAAAACAGAAGTTGAATTTTGAAACATCTTTTGTCAGCAAACGGATTTTGCCCTATCGAACCGACCCGCCGGAGTTTTCTTTTGCCGCAAGTAGCGGATGTTATATCAATGAGGAAGCTTTTGACCGTCCGGGCAACGAATACGGTGGATCATATCAAATTTTTGAGACTATTTACAAACAGAAGCCGGATTTTATCATCTGGGGAGGCGACAATGTATATCTCCGGCAATATGAATGGGAATCGTGGACGGGAGTCGTGCATCGTTATACTCACGACCGAAAAACACCGGAAATGCAAGCTCTCTTGGCAAATGTCCACAATTATGCTGTCATTGACGACCACGACTTTGGTCCCAATGATTCGGATGCGGGTTTCGCTTTCAAAGATATGACTACGCGCGCATTTCAAACATTCTGGGCAAACCCGCCCAAAGTGGCAGGATTGGAAAGCTCTACGTCTTTTTTCTCCTGGTATGATGCTGATTTTTTTATCCTTGACAATCGCTATTATCGCTCTCCCAACTATCTTATTTCCGATGACAAAACACAATTGGGCGAAAAACAACTCCAATGGTTGAAAAATGCACTCGTTTTTAGCAAAGCTTCTTTTAAATTTATTCTTATCGGCGGACAATTTC
>CAZLTF010000248.1:0-2535 GCA_964562195.1 uncultured Bacteroidales bacterium
TTCGGGTTTTAGTTGTCGTCCTATGACATAATCGTATCCTGCCAAATCCGGTTGGTGCTTTGGGTTTGCGACAAAAGTTTTTTTCTCTCGTTCCAAGACCAACAATCCCATGTAGGCTGCACCTAAATCTCCTGAAACGAAGATAAGATCACCGGTCTTTGCAGTAGATCGAAGGATTGATTTATTTTTTTTCACAGCTCCCAATGCGGTGATAGAAAGTAAAAGTCCTTTTTGACTTGAAACAGTGTCACCACCTACTAAATCGACATTCATTTTTTGACAAGCATACTGAAATCCTTCAAATATTTCTTCTAAGGCTTCTACGGAGAAACGATTGGAAATTCCCATTCCAACTAACAATTGTTGCGGATCTCCGTTCATCGCCACAATATCCGAGAAATTGACCATTGCCGCTTTGTAACCAAGATGTTTTAGGGGAACATAAGTCAAATCAAAATGTACGCCTTCGACCAACAAATCTTTTGTAACCAAGCTCTGCATTCCTTTATGCTGAATAATGGCAGCATCATCACCGATTCCAAGTATCGACGATGGGTTCTTTAATGAAATGTTTTCCGTGAGATATCGAATTAATCCGAACTCTCCTAAGTCCGAGACTTCTGTCCTTTTTGTATTTTCAAACATATTGCATTTTGTCTATTGAAAAATATTTCACTCAAATTCCAAGCAATTTTTAAATGTTCTATACACTCCGAATATTATTAATTCCAAATTGCTTAATAACGAGCAAAGCTTAAAGATTACAAGCGGTATTATTTTCCTCGTCCACCAAATGACGGTGGCATCATCCCTTTTCCTGGCTTATTTGAATGTTTTTTTGAAGAAGAAGATTTTGAGGAATTTGATCTGCCTGAATTTTTCTTTTTTCGTTCTTCTCTGCGTGTTGTCCCCATTACCGCTCCAACTTTATCCAATACATCATCACTAATATCATAACGAGTCTGTACATATAAGATTGACAAGCTCCCTGCTTTATCAAATACAAAAGCATAATTTTTATCTTCTGCTATTTCTTGAATAGCATTAAAAATCTTTTCTTGAATAGGTTGGATAATCTCCTCTCTTTTGACAAAGAGTTCACCTTTGGGTCCGAAATATTTTTTTTGGAGATCTTTGATCGCTTTCTCCATATCCTTTATTTCTTGAAGTTTTTTAGTTTTGACTTCTTCGGGCATCAATACCACTTCCGCTTCAAACTGTGCTTTGAGATCAGTCAATTTTTCATATTCATCTTCGATTTCTTCCTTATACTCTATTGCGATATCATCCAGTTCTGCTTGTGCATCTTTGTATTCGGGAATATTATCCATAATATATTCCGAATCGACATAAGCATATTTTTGAGCAAATGTAGCGATACTGATAAGAATCGCCAGAAGAGAGATTATTATTCTTTTATTCATAATTAAAAATGTTTTTTAGGTAGAACGAAAAAAAAATGTTTTTAATATATTTTATTCTTATTAATCAATCGATGAGTTAATTGAGAAATGGAATTGTCCACGATTTGCATCCGGATTCCCGGGTATTTCATCCAAACCGTATCCCCAGTCTAGCCCCAAGAGTCCGAACATAGGAAGGAAGATTCTCACGCCAAGTCCTGCTGAGCGATTCAGTCTGAAAGGATCATAGGTTTTGAAATCTTTCCAGTTATTACCGGCTTCGATAAATGAAAGTACAAAAATAGTTGCTGTGGGTGCAAGGGAGAGCGGATATCTCAATTCCATTGTATATTTGCTATAGATAGTTCCGCCACCGGCGGGTGTAATTGATGAATTTTTATAACCTCTCATACCGATTATTTCACGTCCGTCAAAGTTATTGTATCCTGTAAGTCCATCACCACCCAGGTGAAAACGTTCAAAGGGTGTGACACCAAGTGCTTCATTATAAGAACCCAAGAATCCCATCTTAGCACGAGTCATGATCACCAAGTCACCGGTTAGTTTAGTATATTGAGTAAATTTGATATTCCATTTATGGTATTCAATCCATTTATATTTTTCTTCGCTTTTCAAGCTGGAATAATCTCTATTTGGCCAAAGCAATTGAGAATAGGGAAGGGTAAATTTTGCGGTGATAGACATATCTGATCCGTTGCGGGGATAGATAAATCCGTCGGTTGAGTTTCTGGATAATGTAATCTGTCCACTGAAATTATTAAATTTTCCATCTTTTGTATCAAAAGCGAAATTTCCGGAGTAATTGTCGAGCGTATAACGTTGAAAGTTGACCGCGGTATAAAGTTGAAAAAAGTCATCAGGCCATCTCAATCTTTTTCCCAGTCCGATAGTCAAACCATCAATGATAAACGCTTCTCTTTTCTTGGTTGAATCTTTCATAGCTTCCCACCAAGTCACACCGGATCGATTGAAGGTAGTATGATACAGGCTCACACTAAGCGCATTAGGTTTTTTGCCGCCCAGCCAAGGTTCTGTAAATGAGGCACTAAAACTGGTATAATAGCCTCCTGTGGTCTGAAAACGAAGTGAAAGTTTCTGTCCTCCGCCGATA
>CAZLTF010000249.1:0-5524 GCA_964562195.1 uncultured Bacteroidales bacterium
GTGGCACTTCCGGTAGTATTCAGGTTAACATCAAAAGAATTGATAGTTATTGCGCCAGTGCTATTGTTGGTAAAATCAAAATATGCAGATTTTCCAAGATTGGTAGCTGAAAATAGAGTGGAATTTCCGGATTTGGTAGTAGAAGGCATTTTTTCAATTACTACATCATTGATGCCGGAAAAAGAAACACTGGACGAACCCGAAGCAAATGCACCTTCACCGATAAAATTCCGTACGATTTCGATCGAATCAGCAGAATTCGCTTGAAGCAAATTGCCTTTTTTGATCCGCAAGTCACCTCCGATAGACAAAAAAGCATTGTTCATCAAAGAAACATCACCAACATTATGTCCGATATCAAGATTGTTTGGAATAAATGGCCAATTAGGAGGAGTGACAGCACCATCAATTACTACTTTGTCGGCTCTTGTGGGTACTGTTCCGTCTCCCCAATTTGCACCTGTCCACCAGTCTTGATTTATACCTCCTGTCCAAGTGTCCGCTACGGGAGCAGCTCCAAATTGGAAAGAAGCAATACGTGTTCTCCAAGGAGCGGAGCCTGTACTTTTAATGTATTCTTGAGTGTACCAGAAGGTGTAGTCATCCGTCGGATCAATCGAAAGACAACTGTAATCTCCCCAGCGGTTGGTGCCTGTCTGTGCACCTCCTCCGGCGATGATTGATGTCTCGGAAATTGTCATGCTACCCAAAGCATCGCCTGATAATCTTCCTGTGTATCGAATGGATGGATACATCGAGCTGCTTGTGACGGAATAGGCTAATCCGATATCCCCATTGCGGTTCATAGCGATACTTCCCAACCATCGACTTCTTCCGTCGGATGGAGCATAAGTTCCGCTTTGATTAAGTGTCCATCCTGAACCGGTATCTCTTAATTCGTACCATCGGATTCCCGCTCTGTTTGAACCTACATCAACGGTGTGGTTGGTAACTAATGTTTGATGTGTTCCAAAGTTGCGATATTGCAAACGAAACATTAAGCGGTCGTCCATAGGATCGAGTTTCTGTGAAGTGCCGGACTGTGGTAGATCGGAGCTTAAAAGAGTAAAACCTGCTACATTAATGCTGGAAGCTGTACCCAAAGTCAAAGATGGAACCGTCCAATCTGTCGAAAATGGAAATATTTTTAAACTTTGTGGCGAATTCCAATAATCCAAATACAAAAATGTGTTTGGTGCGCCAATAGGAGGTGCGACTCCGTCCACATCCGATGGAAGGAAAGAGTACGGATCATTCAAGGTATTGCCAAAATTATTTCTTAGAAATAAGGCGCCAGGATCTCCTATTAACATCTTGTCCCGTTCAAAAACGCCGGCAGTCGTACCATTATAGGTAGCACCATTGAACCGGTTGACGGATACATAGTAGCCATCCGGCCAAACTCCCAATTTGGGATAATCGGGTAAATCCGTAAATGAATAAGCATAAGCATAATAAGAACCCAAAGGATCGGAAGTGCTGGAAACAGCTATTAATAAATAATAGGTGCTCGTGGATTTAAATTGTAGAAAAACCCATCTGTCTGCTTCTTCGTCATACAGCACAATAGGATCGCCGTCATTGATATTATTAAGGGGAGGTGCCAATGAACTCCATATCAAACTTAATGGTAGAACCGTTGAAAGCGGATTGCCGGCTTTGTCAAAGACTCTAAACCCATTATTGACCATCTGAACATAATGATCAAGTCCTACGTCTCCATCGGTGTCCGGTGGAGCTACACCAAATTGATTTCCTATCCCTTCAAAATTTTGTATTACGGCTTTGCTATTTTCTGCTTCGGCAGAATAGGCTTTTTGCAAAATAGGATCCGTTTCAGGATGTTCAAAACGATCGTATGATGTCCTGAATTCAGGTAAAACTTCGATGTGATTCGTTTTGTCAAGGATTACATCCGCTTCGCCTTTTGGTAAAGTGAAGGTCAGATATCGCAATTCCATCGTCTTGGAATGGAAACTCGGACTACTTATGATAGTCCCGGGAATTGAAACTTTTTGTGCACTAAGTACACCGGTCAGGCTAATCAGAAAGATCGAAAGGTAAATGTAAATTGTTTTCATGATATAAAGATTTTATAAATATTTCAGCACAAAAATAGATATTTATTTTGTCTTTTAGAAATTTTTTTTTAAATTGCCTTAATTTATAATATGTCTAAATAATAATTATTGTTATAATCTTTTTTATGATTTCTTTTCTTCCTTTCAGTGGGAAGGAAAGACAGAATATATGTCATAGAAAAGGGGAAACAGGTTTATACAATAAGATGTTGAATGTGTGTGATTTTTTGATTGGCTTCACGCAAATGATTTCTTGCTATCTTTCGTGTTCTTGTAGAAGTTTCACTTCTGCCAATCCGCTAACTCTGTATTGCCTTCCGCTATGCAGTTCTTGGCATAGATATCTGGTTCTTAGCTTTTTCCCTTTTTTGAATGTCATACCATTATGAATACGAAAGACAGAATTTTCGGGAATATCGTCCAGCAATAGCTTCTGTTTTCCGGTATCATATTTTCGCATTGCGGAGACTATGGAGGAGGATGAGGCTTTGATTTTTCTTTGTGAGAAATATTCTTTTAATGCAGGGAGGAGGTCCTTCGGAAAATAGTTTTCGTTTAGGAAATTGCGGGCAAGTTTGCGATACTCTTCTTGCCATTCGATACCGTGGGATGAGACGGTATTTTTGTATTTGTTCCAAATTATCAGATGAGCCGCTTCATGAAGAAAAGTCAAAAAAAAATGATATTGATTTAATCCGTAATTGATACTGATACGATGGTAGGCATATTTGCCTTGAGGAGGTCGGTAGTCTCCGTATTTCGTGATACGATTGTATTTAATGTTGAGTTGGGTATTATTATTTACAATAAAATCCATCACAAAATCGATGCTGTTTTCCGGTAAATATTTTGCTAATGTTTCTCTCATTTTTCAGGGATGAAGAGGTGTGTCGGTTTATTAATTGAATCGTAGATCTGATCTATATTTTTATTATTTCTTGAAAATATTCTCCTCGTTCTTCGAAATTTTTAAACATATCATAGCTGGATGCGGCGGGCGACAGCAGGCAGATGTTTCCTTTGTGGGTATTTTCGTATATCAATTGTGGCAACTCATCATAATCTTCTACGATAAAAATATTTTTGCCGGTAAGTGTATCCAAGAATAGTTCTTGCAATCGCCATCTGGTTTCGCCGACAAGGATGATGTTTTTTACGGATGATTGATTCAGAAAATCAGACAATACATCATAACTAATTCCTCGATCTTTACCTCCAAGAATGAGTGTTTCGACTTTCTTCAATGTACTCACGGCGATCATACTTGCTTCTGGAATAGTTGAGATACTGTCATCATAAAAGGTGATACCTTTGTATTCCCCGACATATTGCAGGCGATGTGGTAAGCCGAGAAAGCTGTTTACAGTGTTGATTATCAGCTCATCGTGAATCCCGAATATGCCGGCTATGGCAATGACGAATAATAGGTTCATTTGATTATGCTTGCCTTGCAATGAAAGGTTATTGACACTATGAAAGAGAAATTTGTACTCTTCTATCCGGTCTTTGCTGATAGGAATTTTTATGGCAGATGAATTAAGAGTGTTGGTTCTTGTGTTGATTTCAGGGTCATCTGCGTTATATATCAGAACATCTCCTTCACGCTGATATTTAGCGATATTCCATTTGGCTTCATAGTAGGCGGTGATGCTCTGATAATGATCCAAATGCTCTTCATACAAATTTAAAAGAATAGCAATGTTGGGAGATTCGTTTGATAATTCCAATTGATGGGCGGACATTTCGAAGATAATGATGGTGTCTTTTTTTATTTTATGGAAATAATCCAGCGGGGGTTTGCCGATATTGCCAACCAATAATACATTGGTGTACATTCGTTTCAAAAGATTGTATATCAAGGTAGATGTAGTACTTTTCCCTTTTGTCCCTGTGACTCCTACCACTTGATTTCTAAAAATGTGTAACATCAAATCCGTCTGAGATGTCAACTTTGATATATCAACGATTCCATCCAGTTGTTTCATTGAAATGCCCGGAGATTTGAATATTAGATCATAATCGTTTATGGTGTTTAGAGACTTTTCTCCGGTAATTACATTTGCTTTTCCTTGAACATAATTCTCAATATCCCGCTTTCTTGTTTCGTCTGCATCATATACCGTGATAAAAGAAGGTGCCAATAAAGTTGAGATAAAGTTAAAGCTCGATTTCCCCTCTTTTCCGAACCCCAAAATCAGGATCTTTTTATCTTTCAATAATGAATTTGCTGTTTCAATATATGAAATATTTGCATTATCCCTCATTTTACTCATTTCTATTAAAATAAATATGCCAAACTTTAATACTTAAGTAAATTTATTAAATCAAACGCACTTGCATAAAATTCATAAATCATTCTTTTTTTTCAGATGTTACTGTAATAGCATTTGTAACAACACTTTACGCCAGATTGGGAGTGCCAATGGCATAGGTAAACACTATTCACTTAGCAAACATTGTTCCAAATATTGTCAAAGATTCATTTTCTCCCAAAATAATTATACAAGTACAAGATACATAAACCTATCAATCCCCCCCAAAGCCAACCTCCTAAAATATCCAGCGGATAATGTACGCCAAGATAAATGCGTGAGTATCCTATGAGTAGGACATAAAAAATTAATAGAAATCGTATCCATTTATTTGATTTCAACAAGCGGGAGACAAAAAAAGCTACCGCCATAGTATTGGTGGCATGTGATGATACAAAGCCGAAACGTCCACCACAATGTTCATGTACCAAATGAATTTTTTCTGAGATAAGAGGGTTGTGACATGGACGCAGGCGCATAATAATATTTTTAAACAGCAATACGGAAGTCCGGTCTGCTATTAAGATGATCAAGGCTATCGAGACCAACACCCAAATTGTTTGAAGACCGTATTTTTTGTACAGGAAATAGATGAGCAATACATACAGTGGTATCCAGATGACATTGCCGCTGACAAGAGTCATCAATTCATCCTGAACGGGAGAATGTAAACCATTGATCGCCAGAAGAATCTTTTTGTCAATATCTATTATCCGCTCATACATTTGCATGCTTTATTTTTTGTTTTTTTAAGATCTGCCGTGTTATGCAGCGGCTGTTTTTTATTTTCATATTGTAAAAATCTCTGCTTATTTGCTATTTCCTTTTATGCATCCAAAATCTTTATTATTTAACGCTGAAAGGCTCTACAGTAAATTTATCATTCTGTTTTTCTTTCTATTTAGCTTGTGCACAATCGGCAATTATCAATTATGAAGCATTTTCCATATTTCATCTTTCAATGCTTGTATCCCCATTCCGCTCACGGATGATATGAAAATACTATGGATATTGCTCGGCAATTCTTCTTTCATTTCATCTATCATTTCTTGATCCAGCATATCTGATTTTGTAAGTACGAGCAATCTTGATTTGTCTAATAATTCGGGATTGAATGTCATTAATTCGTTT
>CAZLTF010000250.1:0-2840 GCA_964562195.1 uncultured Bacteroidales bacterium
CCAATCCATCGCTTATTTTGGCTGATGAGCCTACCGGTAATTTGGACTCAAAAAACGGTATTGAAGTGATGAATCTTCTCTCCGAATTAAATCAAGAAGGAGCTACGATCATTATGGTAACTCATTCCGAAAGAGACGCCAATTTTGCCCATCGTACGATCAATTTGTTGGACGGACAAATAATTGTTGAAAAAACAAACCATTAATACGAAAGTATGAATATCCTAATTTTATCAAGAAGAATTGTAAAAAACAGGCGCTATTTTATTACTAATATCCTTGGTCTTTCTTTGGCATTATCTTCATTGATATTGGTCTTTTCTTTTGTAAAAAATGAGCTTTCGTATGATCGATTTCACTCCAAAGCAGATCGGATTTGTAGGATAACTCAAAATACGAATACCGGTGTGAGTTCAATGATTGATGCACGCTTTTTTACAGATTATTATCAGGATATTATTGACAAAAATCCGGAAGTCGAGCACATTACCGGACTCTCTTCTTTTCGTAAAGCGATTATCACGGTAGGAGAAAATTCTTTTTATTCAAAAAAGGCTTTTAGGGCAGATAGTTCGTTTTTTGAAGTATTTGATTTTGAATTGCTTACAGGTGATAAGAAAACGATATTCAAGATACCGGGACAAGCCGCAATAAGCGAAAGTATCGCAAAAACTTACTTCGGAACTATTGATGTAGCCGGCAAACAATTGAAAATTTTGCACCAGAGAAATAGAAATGCAGAGACCTATATCATCAAAGCTGTTTTTAAAGATTTTCCCGAAAATTCGCATATAAAAGCGGATGTTTTGTGCTCTTTTCCGGAAATTAAATATTCCTATTGGGTCTATACCTATGCTTTGCTTGCCCAAAATACAGATTGCAAATCCTTGCAAGAAAAGATTCAAAAACAGTGGGATACGGACAATAAGGAAAATGAAACGCATCCGTTGATAAATCTTCAACCACTGACCGATATTCATCTTCATAGTCACAAAACGCGCGAGATGGAACCCAATGGGAATGTCTCCGCCTTGATTCTTCTGATAAGTGGAGTGTTGATTATTTTGATAGTGGCATTTATCAATTTTCTCAATTTGAACTACGTTCGGTTTTTGTCCGAAATAGAGAATGTCAAGATAAAAATTATAAACGGAGCAAGTCGCTTGACAATTGCCAAAGAATTTCTTTATGAAATGTTTGTTTTGGTGATTTTTGTTGTTGCTATTAGCCTCTATTTTATCGCATTTTTGGTTGATTATCTACATTTTGACTTTCATTCCTCTATAGTAAATATGGGATTTGTGATTTTATTATTTGTTTTGCTAACACTACTAATAGCTTTTGTCCCGGTGCTATATCACAAAAGCACCCCAATGGCCAATCTTGTATCCAACAATAATAGGATCTATCGTTTATCTTTGATTGTTCAACTTTTATTGTCTATTGTGGCGATTTCATCTACTTTGTTTATTCAAAAACAGATCAATTTCACCAATGAAATTCATCCGAAAGCCAAAGATGCCAATGTCATAGTAATTCCGGATAATCCAAAGGGAGCAGTTGCCAAATTTGAACTTTTGAAAGAGAAATTGCTCAAATATCCTGAGATTATTTCCGCTTGTGGCGTGTCCGAAGAGCCGGGCGGCACCGTAGTTGATAATTTTGCATATACCTACGACGGAGATACCACCGGAAATGATAAAACATTGAATGTGTTGATAGTAGATGAAGATTTCTTTACATTTATGGATATTCAACCCATTGCCGGAACGGTCGATTTAGGTAAAATACCGTCTTATGAATGGGAGCGAAATGCGATTCGCCTTTGGTATGCCGAAATGGGTGAAATAGAGATGCCCGAAAATGCCGATGAGATTAAAAATTACCAAGAAAAATACATCCTCAATAAATCTGCCTTAGCACATATTGGGATTAAAAATCCGCAAGATGCCATTGGAAAACAATTCCGGATTATTCATTCATTGAAATATTTATTTCCTCCGGGAATAATTATTGGCGTAGTCGATGATTTTCATTACACAAATGTTCACGAAAAGGTTAAACCTTTGGTGATAATGCCTCGTAAACTATTCTGTCACAACTTCTTATTCCGACTCGATACTAACAATAAGCAGAAAGCCATTTCCTTGATTGAGACCCAATGGAATAAAATAAACGAAGGTATTCCTTTCAATTATGAATTCATTAGCGATAGCTATCGCAAGGTGTATAAAAATGAGTATATGCAGATGAAAGTCCTTCTGTTTTTTGCGATAATATCGATCCTTTTGTCTCTGATCGGAATGTATGCGATGATTCGTTTCAAATTGAAACTCCAAACCAAAGAAATCGGCATTCGAAAAGTGAACGGCGCTAGCACTTTCGAAATTGTAAAAATGTTAAATAAGGACTTTATTATTTTGACCTTAATAGCTTTTGTTATTTCCATTCCGGTTATTTATTTTGCAATGCAAAAATGGCTTGAAAATTTTGCATACAAAACAGCTTTGAGTGGTTGGGTGTTTGCCATTGCCGGACTTTTTGTGTTGATCGTTACGGTATTGATAATCAGCTGGAACTCTTTTCGTGTTGCCCGCCAAAATCCGGTGGATTCTTTGAAGTATGAATAAATGAATTATCGAACTTAAAAATTGCAAGCAGAAACTACTTGCAATATTGGGAATTCATTAAAAAAATTAAAAGTACTAAAATGATTAAACAATGTTAAAAATAAAACTTTTTCTAAAAGGGATGATAAAATATCCGACATCCTTAGTGCTAAACACCTTAAGTTTAGTAATTTCCTTTACCGGTATAATTATTTTGGTTTTGTATGTTTC
>CAZLTF010000251.1:0-6955 GCA_964562195.1 uncultured Bacteroidales bacterium
CGGGGACGATTGTTAAAAATATCAAAGAAACTATTATATACCTGATTCCTTTGTTTTAGCTCCGCCTTTATGTGAACGACTGCATGTACCGTACTCGCTGCGGCATCTATAAAGTCGGGGACTGCTGCCGGCACCGGCGACACCAATGATACTTTCTGCATATCTACTTGCCGGAAATCCTTCTTGCTCGAAAGATTCGTTCTTCCTTGAAAGAAAAATTGATTTGCTAAAAAGAAAACCAATCCTCCTATCACTCCTGCCAATAATAAACTGCCAAATTTTCTCATAACATATCGTTTTATTTACAATTTTTATTTTTTGCAAAAAAACCAAATATTATGCCTTCTATTACACGTTTAAAATATTTTAACTATGTTAAAAATCATTAATCAAAAAAATCAATGCCTTACGCAAGCAATTTTAATATACAATATTATTCTATTACCTTACCATTTTCATCCAAATTCAATACAAAATTTTGAGGATATTTTTTCCCATTAATGATCGACTCTTTGCTTAGTTTACAGTACTTTAAATGTCCATTTTCGTAAAGTGCAACATTGTTAAAGATGCTTGCTTTGCAACGGATTCCGTTTATGGTAACATCCTTGAGCGGGTAAAAACTGCGAAGCTTTCCGGAAGGATAAAAGGTGGTATGAATTCCCTTTCTTCCGCCTCCGCCTTTGCATATATATCCTTGATATTCTGTGTTTTCGGGCAAGACACATAAGAGCTTTCCTGCTTTTTTCATAAAAACCCAAGTCCCTTTTTGTAAATGGACATTGGCAACCGTAAAATCTTCACTCAAGCAAAAATTTCGCAATTCTCCTTCCCGGGACAGTTCGACCCAGTCTGCTGCGCAAGGAAAACCATCAATAATCGATTTTTGTTTCAATATTCCATAAATACCGGTCGTATCTTTCGCCTGAACGAGATACCTCATTTTTTTGAATTCTATCCCGTGTACGGTAACATTCTTTTCCCATTTGCAGGAGGAAAAGACAAGGAAGCTAAATCCCAAGAGTAAACTTATAAATACTATTTTTTTCATAAAGCAATCTGTTTTGTGAAGAAATGAAATGATTTTAATGCAGATTTAAGAAGGAATCCCGTGATTTATTAATTTTGAACTCAATCTCACCCGAATGCCTCATTGTCATACTTGAGTTATCTTTTAGAGTTAAATTTATACTTTGATTGTCTTTTCCTATTTCTTTCATCTGAATTCTTGAAAAATTAGAAGATATAAAATGTATATTTTTCACATTCAATTTGGAAAATACAAGAGAAGATTGACCGGAAGCGGTGACAAAAAGGCTATCCATAGACATGTCCTCTGCTTTCATCCCGATTTCTTCTGCTACATCGATAGCTTTCAATTCGGAAATACGGACTCTGATTTTATCCTTGTTCAAAATCACAAAAAGAGTATCATTGCGAATATCCAAGCGGGCATTGCCGGAGCAATTTTGATATGAGTTCGTCTTTCCTTGATGCAATTTTATCTGTCCCAAACCCTTGGCGGAAATAGAATGAAAAGTCCCCAGTGAGACAGACTCCGTATTTTTTGCATTGCTTTTGACTGCTTCTGTTTTGCCATCTTCGATGGCTTGGAGAATAGAAGATTTGGCAGAAAAAAAGATGATAAGCATCCACAGAAGTATGGATACGAAGACGAATAATAATATTTTATTGCTTGTTTTCATAATTCGTATTTTTTGATTTATAATTTTTTGAAAAAATCATGATAAAACATGTCCAATTCTTTCATCGTGATATTGAGACTTTTCATTGTTTTGAAGATCGCCGGCAGTTTGATGGAGATAAATTCTTCTTTTTTCATTTTAAACACGATTTCGTAAGCTTCATCGGAAATAAAATACCCAATCCCTCTTTGACTATATATCACTTTCTTGTCTTGCAAATGTTGAAAAGTACGCATTACCGTATTTGGATTTACTTCAAATTCTATCGCCAATTCCCTCACCGATGGTATCCGCTCTTTGGCTTTCATCTCATCTTGCAAAATCGACTCGTAAAAATAATCGGCAATTTGCAAATAGATGGCTTTGTTATTGTCAAAATTCATCTTATACCTCCTTTTCTTTTATTTTATAATAAGCTGTTGCCCAGAAGATTGGTGCTAAAAGGTTGTAAAAAATAAATTTTGGAATTGTAAATAACATGCTTTTCCAAAAAGTGCTTTCAAAATAGTGTTTGCCTGCATCAAAGCCTTCATTTTCACCCCCAAAATCTTGTAGATAAAAAAACAGCATCGCACCGAAGAAAA
This sequence comes from uncultured Bacteroidales bacterium, assembly GCA_964562195.1. Taxonomy (GTDB): domain Bacteria; phylum Bacteroidota; class Bacteroidia; order Bacteroidales; family S143-32; genus S143-32. Next base: position 2,291 of record CAZLTF010000251.1, read on the forward strand.
TCAATGACAAACTAACAACAAATATAGCAAAGCCGGTATAGAATAAAGGTACTCTTCTAAATGTGGCAGCTCCAACCAAAAAAATCGATTGGATAATGATATATATTTTGAAAATTTCCAACATTCTCGGATTTGTCAGATCAACAAAACCGGCAGGATTGGATTCCGGAGCTATCCAGTATATCAAAGCATTGAATATCAAAAAGATACTCGTATAAAGCAATATAAAACCAAGAGTAGTAAGAATCAATTCGGAAATAAATTTTTCAAATACGGAAGCCGGCAAAGTAAGAAACGAAATGCTTTTTTCTTTTGTCCTCAGCTTGGAAAATGCCATGCCTGAAACAAAAAATCCACCGAATAAAAATCCAAGAACATAAAAAACATCCATAAACATCCATGAATTTCCCGAGTTGATAACATCCAAAAAAATAACAATGCTATATACAGCAAAAATGCTCAGAAGTCCGCTGCCTACAAATTTGGCATTCTCTGCCAATGTCTTTTGCATTAATAGTAATACACGCCGGAAACTAAAAGTGGCTATTGTTTTCATATTTTTTCAGTTTTTGCATTATCAAAAAGTTGTATTAATTTGCTATCAGGTTCGATAATAGCATTAAACAAAAGTTCTAAATTGATTCTTGAAGCCTCGTCATCCTTCCTGCTCAGAGAAATCGCCTCATAAGAGTTAAAATGTTTTTCGGCATACAATACATTGTTATCCAATGAAGTAAGATTTCCGAAGCTCAACAGTTGAGAGATTCTCTCCAGACTTTCATTAAAGATAATTTTACCTTGATTCAAAATCACGATAGAGTCGATGATCCCTTCAATATCCTTTACTTGATGAGTGGAAATAATAAATGTCCTTTTCTCCGTCAAAGCGGAAGCCATTAGTCTGCGAAATATACTTTTGGACGGAATGTCCAAACCATTGGTAGGTTCGTCCATCATCAAAATAGGCGTATTGGTAGCCAGCCCGAAAGAAAGAAGGACTTTTTTCTTCTGCCCGTAAGACAGCTCATTGAGCTTGAGAGATAGGTTTATTTTAAACTCCGTCAGATATTTCATAAATTGATCTTCATTGAAATCAGGATAAAAAACTGCCGTGATTTTCAAAAAAGTTTTGAGAGAAATATTAGATGTCTCAAACTCTTCCGGTATTAAATAATAGCTTGCCAGAAATTGTGGGCTTCTATTTTGAGGGTTTTGACCCAAAACTTCAATGCTTCCTTTGTCGGGAAATAGCAAACCCGTCATCTGCTTTATCAGACTGGTTTTTCCCGAACCGTTTTTGCCAAGAAGACCATAAATCTTTCCTTTTTGCAATTGCAAATTCAAATCCGAAAACAATTCCTTGTTTTTCGTATAGCCAAAATGCAGATTCTTTATGTTTATCATAATATAATTGTTTTACTGTATTACTATACTAATACACTGCAAATGTAATATAATATCTTTTACAAAAACAAATTATTTTGAAACCTTTTTCTATAATTCTAATATTCAATATGTTAAAAAATGATTATAAAAATAATTTGTTACAAATAATGGATTAAATAGAGCGGAATATGCTTCCCAAAATAGCTAAAAGAAACTTTTTTGGATTTGCTTGTTTATTTGACCGGACTCATTTAATAAAAAAAGAAAATACATTTTTGCCTGTTTTAAACAGGAAAATAGCCAATACCGGATTTTGTGTTGAGGAATACTGTATCGCAAAATTTGCGCATTGAAAAAGACGGAGTGGCTTGGGTTGTCACAGACAAAAGAGGTATCAGATTGTATCCAAAAGAAAATAAATAAAAAAAAGATTTTGTAATGATAAATATTATTACTTTTGCAGCGATTTGGAAGTAGGGTTGGACTTGTAAAAGATTTTGTGCTGGGGACATAGTCCCCTATTTTTTTATAGATTGAAAATGGAAAAGAAAAAGTTGACATCTCAAATTGATGCTTTCTTGGCAGGAACGGATAAGTTTTTGTTGAGCTTAAGTATTAGTAAAACCAATATCATCGATGTTTTTATTGATGGAGATACCGGAGTTACTATTCAGGATTGCATTGATTTGGCGAGAGCCATAGAAGGAGAATACGATAGAGATGTTGAAGACTTTGAATTGCGTGTTTCTTCTGTGGGAGTGGACAAAGAATTTAAACTTGTTCGACAATTGAAGAAGTATTTGGAAAAAGAAATAGAATTTTATTTGCCCGATGAGAAGCCATTTAAAGCGAAGTTGTTGTCTATTGAAGGCGATATTTTGAGAGTTGAGCAGACGATAGGGAAAGGAAAGAAAAAAGAGATTATTACAAAAGAGATTGATTTTGAATCGGCAGAAAAGATAAAGCCGTTGGTTAAATTCAAATAATATAATTGTAGATATGAAAAGGATTAACTTAATTGAAACATTTGCAGATTTCAAAGAAGCAAAGAATATTGATCGAGCCACATTGGTAAGAATTATTCAAGATGTTTTTTTAAATTTATTAAGTAAGAAATACGGTACTTCTGACAATTTTGAAGTGATCGTAAATGACAATACGGGTGATTTGGAGATTTACCGTTCTCGTGAGATTGTGGAAGATGATGAGGTGGAAGACCCCGTAACACAGGTGGGCATTTCCGAAGCAATCAAGATTGAACCTGACTTTGAAGTAGGAGAAGAGATTGAAGATGAAATCAAATTTAATGAATTTGGAAGACGTGACATCATTAATATTCGTCAATATCTTGTTTCCAAAATTTTGGAGCTTGAGAATAGTGGTATTTACAATAAATACAAAGAAAAAATCGGTGAGATTGTTGTAGGTGAAGTATATCAGATATGGAAAAGAGAGATGTTGATCATTGATGATGATGGTCTTGAATTGATATTGCCGGCAGAGGAACAGATTCCCAAAGACCGCTATCGTAAAGGCGATTCGATACGTGCGGTCGTATTGAAAGTCGAAATGCGCAATAATCAACCACAAATCATATTATCACGTACCGCACCTGCATTGGTAGAACGTCTTTTTGAACAAGAAGTGCCCGAAATATACGATGGATTGATTACTATCCACAAAGTAGTAAGGATTCCGGGAGAAAGAGCCAAGGTCGCCGTTGAGTCCTACGATGATCGTATCGATCCGGTCGGCGCATGCGTGGGAATGAAAGGAAGTAGAATTCACGGTATTGTAAGAGAATTGGGTAATGAAAGTATCGATGTTGTAAACTTTACCAACAATCTTACACTCTTGATAGCCAGATCATTGAGTCCGGCAAAAATCTCCTCTGTCAAATTGGATGAAGAAAATAAAAAAGCAGACGTTTTCCTTAAGCCGGATCAAGTTTCATTAGCTATCGGCAAAGGAGGTTATAATATTCGCTTAGCAAGTGAATTGACCGGATTTACCATTGATGTCTATAGAGAATTGGAAGCGGATGATGAAGATGTGGATCTGCAAGAATTTTCCGATGAAATAGACCAATGGATACTGGATGAACTCAAAAATATCGGATGTGATACGGCTAAAAGTGTTCTTGATTTGACGACAAGCGAGCTTGTCAAAAGAACAGATTTGGAGGAAGAAACAATTATTGAAGTTAGAAAAATCTTAAAAGAAGAATTTAGTTAGATAAATATTGTAAGCGCCTTGTTTCGATTATTTTGAAGCAAATAGTGTCTTGTCAAGTAGATTTTTATAATTTCGCGAATATTTTATATTATTTTTTATGGAGAAAAGGTCCCTAAGGTTAGGAAAGGTTCTAAAAGAATTTAATGTTGGTCGAGATCAGGTTGTTAACCTGCTTACTGACAAAGGCTTTGATATTAAGAATAGTTTAAACACGAAGCTTACTGATGAAATGTATGAAGTAGTCAGTAAAGAATATCAAGAATCCAAAAAAGTAAAAGAAGCTGCAGAATCTATTGAGACAAGTATTTCTAAGAAGGAAATTAGTGCGATCAGTAAAAGTAAAGCCAAGACAAAGGATAAGACTCCTCAAGATACAGTCCAAGAGAAACCGGAAACAATTACAGCCGCCGCAACGGAAGAGGAAATCATAGAAATTCCTACTTCGGAAGAAAAACCGGAATCTAAAAGAGAAGAGATAGTAACTCCGGAGAAAACTCCTGACAAACCCGAAGAAAGTATCGAAAAAGAGGATGCTAAAGCGCAAATTGAAGAAGAAACAAGCACTTCGCAGACAGAAGAAAAACCGGAAGATCAATCCGAAATACAAGATGAATCAATTGTCAGCTCCGAAGAAACATCTGTAGAAGAAACCATCGAACCGGCATCAGAAATAACGGATGAATCATCGCACGAAATGACAGAAGAATCTCCGTTGGCAGAAGAACAAACTTTGCCGGAAGAATCCATGACCGGCAAGAATGAAGAAACGCCTGCCGAAGAAGCTACCAAAGAAGAAACGAAAGAGACAAAAGAAAGCTCAATAAGCAAACCCGAAGAGACAGGAAACAAACTGAAGATAATGGGGAAAATCGAAATTGAGGAGAAAAAGAAAAAAACCAAAAAACAAGAAAAAAAGGATACTAAGAAAACGAAAAAAGTCGAATCCCTTGAAAAAGAGAAAGAAAAAGACAGCGTAATCCGTGCACATGCCGAAAAACTTACAGGACCTAAGGTCTTAGGAACAATTGAACTTAAAGAAGAAAA
>CAZLTF010000252.1:0-5482 GCA_964562195.1 uncultured Bacteroidales bacterium
AATTCAACTATGTTCAGTCTATCACCTCAAACGTGGCATTTTCTTCCGAAGCACTATCATAAAAGGGAGGTGCTTCTGTGGAATGAAAAACACCCTCTTTAAGAATAAAATAAATGCAAGATTTTTTGGAAAAAACGCTGATTTCTCGTGCATTTTATTATTTATGTATCTACGTAATTCGTTCTTTTTCATCTGTTTGAGAGTTTTTCAGCAAACCCTATTTAAACCGGATTAAAATTAATAAATAAAAGATATTTTTCTCAAATCATTTCAATAAATATGTAATTATGCAAAAAAATACAGAAAATTGTGGTCTGTACGGTAGGATTGAATTAAATAAAGAATAATAGAATGAATAAAGCGATATATCTTACAACGATCGAACCTAAGAGTGGAAAATCTCTTGTCAGCGTGGGTCTTATGCATGAGTTGTTGGGCAAGACGTCCAAGGTAGCCTATTTTCGTCCGGTCATTGATGATTTACCCGAAGGGGAAAAAGACAATCATATCGAGACGGCTCTAAAACATTTTCATCTTTCGACTCAATATGAGGAGGCTTATGGTCTGAAAATGAGCGAAGTGATAGCGATGAAAAATGAGGGCAAGGATGCCGATGTGATGGAAACAATCATCAAGAAGTATAAGGTTCTTGAGAAGCGTTGTGATTTGATTTTGATAGAAGGGAGTGATTTTACGGGCAATGAGGGTTCTACAATAGAGTTTTCGTTGAATGTGGATATAGCTTCCAATCTGTCGGTACCTGTGATTTTAGTGGGAAGTGGAATTGGCAAGACGTTGGATGAGTTTATGAATAGTATGCGACTGGCTTATGATTCTTTTAAGGAGAGGGAAGTGGAGGTGATTTCCATTATTGCCAATAAGATTCAGCGGAAGAACACCAAGTTGGTAATCAAGGCGCTCAAAAGTGTTTTTCCTGCAAATTTGCAGATCACAGCGATTCCGAGAGAGACCCAGCTTCTCAATCCGAATGTGAGGGAAATTGTAGAGTATTTCAAAGCCAATGTGATAGCGGGGAGCGATTTTTTGGATAAAAATATCAAACAAGTTATCGTAGGAGCAATGCAGCTTCGTCATTTTCTGCCTACGATCAAAGACAAAAGCTTGATAATCGCACCGGGAGACAGAGCTGATATTATTCTTGGAGCTTTGCAAGCAAACCGGTCTGCCAATTATCCCAATATTTCCGGTATTGTATTGAGCGGAGGTCTTAAGCCGGAGAAGCCTGTGTTGAAATTGTTGGAGGGAATAGACCCGAAGGTTCCTATTTTTTCGGTTCAAGAAAACACCTATGAAGTCGCCGGCATCATTTCCAGTTTTCATTCCAAGATACAAGCAAATGACACACGTAAGATACTGGAATCCATCCAATTGTTTAAAAAATATGCGCCGGTGGATGATATTTTAAATCATCTGGTACAATTTGAATCCGACCATCTTTCACCGAGTATGTTTTTGTATAATTTGCTTGAAAAAGCCAAGCGAGTCAAAAAACGTATCGTTTTGCCCGAAGGGAATGATCCTCGTATCCTTAAAGCTGCTTGCCGTATTCAGGCACAAGATCTTGTGGAGCTTATTCTCTTGGGGGAAGAAAATCAAATCCGGTCTTTACTTCAAAATCATAATATTAATCTGAATATTTCAAAATTGAAAATCATCAATCCATTGACAGATGCAAGTATCGGGAAATATGCTGAGATGCTTTATCAATTGCGAAAACATAAAGGTTTGACATTGCCTGTAGCGGAAGATTTGGTCTCTGATGTTTCTTATTTCGGCACGATGATGATTTATGCTCAAGATGCGGATGGAATGGTTTCGGGTGCTGCTCATACGACCCAGCACACAATACGTCCTGCTTTGCAGATTATCAAGACCAAACCGATGAGTAAAATTGTTTCTTCGGTATTTTTTATGTGTTTGCCCAATCGTGTCTCGGCTTTTGCGGATTGTGCTATTAATGTCAATCCAAGTGCCGAGGAGTTGGCGGAGATTGCTATGGTAACGGCGGATTCGGCACAAGCTTTTGGCATTGATGCCAAAGTCGCAATGCTTTCTTATTCTTCCGGCTCGTCGGGAAAAGGTGAGGATGTGGAGAAAGTGCGTACTGCTACCGAAATCGTCAAGAGACAGCGTCCCGACCTGAAAGTGGAAGGTCCTATACAATATGACGCTGCCGTGGACATGAACGTGGGTAAAAGTAAAATGCCCGATTCGGAGGTGGCAGGACAGGCTAATGTGTTGATATTCCCGGATTTAAATACAGGAAACAATACCTACAAAGCCGTTCAAAGAGAGACCGGAGCCTTAGCCGTAGGTCCGATGTTGCAGGGACTCAACAAACCGGTCAATGACTTGAGCAGAGGATGTACGGTAGAAGATATTTACAATACTATTTTGCTGACAGCGATTCAAGCACAAGAATAGTTTTACGAGTCCGGTCTGAAGAATAGATGATTTTTTTTAAAAACTATAAGTCCGAAAGTATTAGCTAATTGAAATAATGAAACAATTGCCTAATAAACATTTTTTAAATTTGTTTGGTTTTTTGACGGGACTCTTAATAAAAAAATTTGTACCTTTGCTAAAATTTAAAATTTGTATATTATGAAAAAAACGATTATGTTAATGCTTGGTTTTGTGTTTGGTCTGTTGAGCAATGCACAAGATTTGATTCCGGTATTTCCGGATGCGATAGGTGCAGGTACGGGTACTGTTACTTGGTTGGATTATGATGGTGATGGTGATCAGGATTTGTTGCTTACCGGTTTTGATCCTTCGGAAACGAATGCGACGACTTTGTATCAAAATGACGGGACGGGGAGTTTTAGCGTTGTAAATAACACGGGATTTTACGATCTTGCTATTTCTGCCATAGCTACCGGAGATTATAATAAGGACGGAGCGATTGACCTGTTTATGATGGGAAGCACTTTGTCCAATGGAACACAAGCGGATGTTTATACCAACAATGGTGATGGGACATTTACGGCTATGGAAGGCGACTTTCATAAAGTGTATATGGGTAGTTGCAATTGGGTAGATTACAATAATGATGGGTTTTTAGATATTTTTATGACCGGATATGATGACAATGCTTCCAATGTTGTTTCGGCTTTGTATGTCAATGATCAAAACGGAAACTTTACGGAAGTCCCCAATACCGGTATTGAGAGTGTCCAATTGTCCAGTTCGATTTGGAATGATTTTGATGGAGATGGATGGGAAGATGTATTTGTAAGTGGAATGGGGTTTGGTACTCCGGATATTGCGAAGATATATAAAAATAACGGAGATGACACTTTCAGTGTAATGCAGTCTTTCACTAGTGTATGGTGTTCTGATGTTGCGATTTCGGATTACGATGATGATGGTGATATGGATCTTATCTTTGCGGGGTATAATACCAATAGTGCTAGCTGCCTGACCTTTATGATGCAAAATAATGGTGGCGTATTCACACAAGTGGCAGACAATATTATCGGAGTTTCCCATCCGGGTATCGCTTGGGGAGACTACAATATGGACGGTAAAGAAGATCTGTTTATCACAGGTGCACATCAACCGGCGGATAATCAAATGGCAAAACTCTACACTCATCAAGAGGATAATAGCTTTGAAGATAGCAATTTTTTCTTTGATGGTCTTTGGTGGGCAGATGCCGCTTGGGGTGATATGGACAATGATACGGATTTGGATCTGATTTATATTGGCGAAGCTCCGGATGGATCGGTACATACGTATGTGTATCGCAACGATATTATCAACTCCGTTGAAAAACATTTTGCTGATTCTCCAATTTCTATTTATCCCAATCCTGCTACTGAAAGCATTTCTCTTTCCGTTTTTAATACGCAATTTGACAATGCCAAGATTGTAAATATTTTGGGAGAAACCGTGTGGAATAAAAAAGAGCTTAATACAAATAAAATTGATATTCAAAAACTTCATCCGGGAGTTTACTTTTTGCAATTGATACAAAATGGTGAAATGCAAAGCATCAAGTTTGTAAAAAATAAATCCAATAGATAATAAAGAACAATATTCAAAGCCCTGTCTTTATGGAGATGGGGCTTTTTTTTGGTAAATCAAGGAGGTAATTAATTGCGAATTGCGAAGCTGTTCGCGGTGTTTCACGAAGAGGGAATTGGTGATTTGTCGAGACTTGCAGGTTTGAAATTGCAGTAGGATGTGGGAAGTGTATGACCAATTTAGTCCCATAGGCTTGGGAGAAGTCATATCATCCGGATATAAGGGTGAAAAAAACATTTTGAGAAACAAGCAATACTATTTTGTAATTTTGCGAAAAAAAAGAATTATGTCTGAATATATAAACAATAGCCAAATAAGAAAAGAAAAACTTTTTGCACTGGCGTTTGCAATAATGACCGGAGAATCGGATCGCAAGATGGTAGATGACAATTGGGATTTTATCCGACAGGTGACTCCTTATGATGTGTTTTTTATTGTGGACAAATTAATGAAAACCTCTCAAGATATTGGTCAAATCAAAAAAACTACTGCCAAAATTATAAATCTTTACTATGAGCCATTGCAGGCTTTTGCACAAAAAAACAGACCGGAACATCCGTTTATTGTGTCTTTGAAAGCCGAAAACAGAGAAGTGGAAAAAATCATCGAAGAGATGAAAAATCTGCTTAAAGAGCTGAACGTCAAACTCAGGAAAGATATTGATAGCAAGCACGAGAGAGAGCAAATGCTTCGATCTGTCCGGCAGCTCAAAATCTATGAGAAACATTATTCAAAGAAAGAAAATATTTTATTTCCACAATTGGAGAAACACAAAAAAGACTATCGATGTGTGAGTGTAATGTGGTCAATGCAAGATGATTACAGGGACAGCTTACGGGAATTGGAATGGATGCTTTCTATGCAAGAGCTTCATTACCGGGATTTTAATAATGAAATCGGGCGTTTGTTTTTTGCGGTGAAACCGCTTATTTTCAGGGAAGAATATATACTGTTTCCGGTCGCCGAAGAGGTGATACCCGTATCTATTTGGGATGAGATGTATCAAGAAGCATTTGGGATTGGTTTTGCATATATTGAGATCAAAAAACCGGAATTCAAAACAAACGGGCAAATTGTTGCAAATAAAGAGAAGCTCGAAAGCCGGAATCTCATTGATCTGAATACAGGAAGCCTGTCGGTAGAACAAATAATAATGTTGTTTAATCATTTGCCGGTGGATATTACCTATGTCGATGAGAATGACCGGGTACGGTTTTTTTCGCAACCTCAAGATCGTTTTTTTACGCGTTCCAAATCGATTCTCGGGAGGACTGTTCAAAATTGCCATCCACATGAAAGTGTTCATATCGTTGAACGAATCGTAAAAGCTTTTCGCAGCGGAGAGAAAAGTGAGGCTTCTTTCAGGATTCAGATGAAAGGGAAGTTTATTTTGATTCGATATTTTGCTGTTCGCAATAAAAACGGAGAGTTT
>CAZLTF010000253.1:0-2430 GCA_964562195.1 uncultured Bacteroidales bacterium
ATGTTTCTTATCAAAATAGTTTTGATGATTTCAATGAGAATATTGATCAAATTTATAAGGTTAATATCGGACAAGAAAGCTTTACTGTTCCTGCCAAGATAGCTCCTGTCATTAAAGATAGTATCGTGGGTATCGATGCAATTACAGCTTTATGGTTTACTAATTTCTACGTTTCAACTCCTAAGCTGAAAACCAAAAATATTTCCTATTTCAAAAGGGGAATATTTGCCAATAGTGAAATCTTTGATATTTTCACTTTCCCTTTACTATTAGGAGAAAAAAAGGACATTTTAAAGGAAGTTAATACGATTGTCTTGACCGAAGACTTAAGACAAAAAATCTTTGAAAATGAGAATCCTATCGGTAAAGAAGTGCTTCTGAATGGTGACAGTTTTAGGGTAACCGGAGTAATGAAAGATATTGTAGATAATGCTTCATTTCACGTACAGTATATCTGTTCCTTTGCTACAATAAGTCAAAAACCGGATGATTTTCCCAATAAGTGGAGCGAGTGGAGTTTTCAAGTATTCTGCAAATTAAACAAACATTCTGATCCCGATGATTTGGAAAAGAAAATATACCAAATTCAAGAAATAAAGGAAAATATATCCGCTTTGCCAATTGGTGAAAATCAGCCTCCTGTGCATTTAGATCCTTTAAAACAATTACATTTTTCAAATAATGCAAATTTTGTTATTGTGAACAAAAAAGTACTCAACGTACTAAGCCTTCTTGCTATCATTTTAACAATAATGGGAATGGTAAATTTTATAAATCTTACAACTGCACAAGCTTTCAAAAAATTTAAAATATTGTCTATTAGAAGGATATTTGGAGCAAACAAAAAAATGTGATTTTATTAGTAGTCCTTGAATCCATTATTATTTCGATGGTAGCGATTGGTTTTTCTCTTTGGCTTCATCGTTTATTATCTCCCTTTATTCAAGATATGTTGAGAATTAATGGATTGTACTTCGGAGAAAGATGGAGGTTTTATTTTTACTTTATATTGATGGCTTTTATTTTTGGAGTTTTGGGTGGTTTGTATTCTGCTTTTTACATCAACTCACCACCACTTGCTCATTCCATAGGTGGTTTTCAACACTTTAAGGGAAAGGGAAGATGGTTTAGAGATAGTTTGATTGTGCTACAATTTGTTTTTGCTATTGTATTGATAGTCATTTCTATAGGAATAAATAGACAAATAAATTATTGGCATAACTTTGATATTGGCATTCAAAAAGAAAATGTGATATACATCAATGTTTCCTCCGAAATTCAGAAGCATCACAAAGCTTTTGCGGAGGAACTCCGAAAAAATAAGGATATTACCGAACATACATATTCCAATTTTGTGCCGGGAGGAGTGGGGATGAGTTGGGGAAGGAATGTAGATGGACAGCAGTTGAGTTTTGTATGCTGGCCTGTAGATGAACATTTTCTTGATTTTTTTCATATTGAGATCGTACAAGGACGTCCGTTTTCCACAAATATGCAAGCTGATAAAGGATCTTTTATTTTTAATAAAAAAGCGATTGAAACTTTTGAATGGGATAATCCATTGGAGAAACGGATTTTCGGATTTCAAACCGATGGTCCGGTGGTAGGTGTTTCCAAGAACTTTAATTTTGCTTCTTTGAAGGAGAATATTCAGCCGATGGCTTTTTGGCTATACGATGGTCGTCGAAGCAAATTATTATTGAAACTAAATTCTTCAAATTATACACAAACGATTGCTTATATAAAAGAAATTTGGGAAAAATTTGATCCGGCTCACGACTTTACATATTCCTTTCTTGATCAGTCTTTGGAGGACCTATACCAAAAAGAAGAACGCATATCTAACTTTATCGCTTTCGCAAGTCTATGGAGTATTCTTTTGGCATTGACCGGACTTCTTGGTATCGTCATTTTTACTGCACGCAATCGAACCAAAGAGATTGGAATCAGGAAAGTGAATGGTGCGATGGTATATGAAATTGTTAAAATGCTTAATTTCAGTTTCTTAAAATGGGTACTTATCGCTTTTGTCATTGCAACCCCCATTTCCTACTACTTCCTCAAAAAATGGCTTAATGAGTTTCCTTATAGAATGGATATTCAGTGGTGGATTTTTGCTTTTGCCGGACTTCTTGTGGTACTTGTTACTATGCTGGTAATCAGCTGGAATTCCTTTCGTGTTGCCCGCCAAAATCCGGTGGATTCTTTGCGTTATGAATGAGTCCAATCAAATATACTATTAAATTCAAAAAAGTTTCTTTTGGCGATATTTTCATTTTTTCAATTTGCTGATACAAAGGCATTGCCGGATATCAAAAAAAAAATAGCTTTTACAGTTTGAATCGCAGAGAATTAGATTTGTTTGCTGATAAGGAGGAAGCGTTTTCAATACAGAAAAAACCTTATCATCCCGTTTCACCTCAGTAGCCG
>CAZLTF010000254.1:0-3874 GCA_964562195.1 uncultured Bacteroidales bacterium
CGGACTTTTTGATGCATGTCAGTGCAAAAGCCAACTATTATTATGATGTTCGTGAAAATATGGTTTTGAATACAATGTTTCCTCCCGGCTGGGAAATTATCCATACACGTCTCAGTGATTTTGACTACGTCCAAAAACAAAGCTCTTTCACGTATCAAGATATTCGTGATGACCGGATTTACACCTTCTTTGATTTATCGACACAAGTCAAAACATTTACCTTCGTACTTCATGCCGCCTATCAAGGAAAATATTATTTACCTTCCGTTCGTTGCGAAGCGATGTATGATAATACGATCTCAGGAAACACACATGGTCGTTGGGTAGAGGTATATTAGTTTGTGCCATCATTTTGAAATTAGGAAATATTTTCGCACTTTTCAATTGACTTTGTTTGATTCTTACTAATTTTATTGAGTGCAGATTACTTTCCAATTGTTGATCAGTGCCAAGTGGGGTCTGTTTGCAGGGAAACAATCAAGTCTTGGGATTCCTGTTTTTTTTAGTACTCCTTATAGCCATTACTTTTCCGGAGTATCAAACATCATTGAGTTAAAAAACCAATCAAACCACATAATAGAAGTCCACCGATTAAAAAAAATAAAAAAATATTGAAAGCAAAGATATTTTTTTTACCTTTGCTGCCGGAGTTTTACGAACATTGGATTGTAGTAATACCCAGATGAATTTTAATACAAAAAAAAATGTAAACATGAAAACGTTTTTTGAAGGACTAAGCTCCATAGAACAAATATATTGGATATCTGCCATACTTGGTTCAGCTGTGTTTGTTATCGTCTTTTTATTAACATTCATAGGTGGAGACGGAGATGCGGACATGGAAGCGGATGCTACGGACTTTGAAGCGGACGACGGTGGTGTAGGCTTCCAGTTTTTCACCTTTAAGAATATCGTTGCCTTCTTTACCATTTTCGGATGGAGCGGGCTGAGTTGTATTCAAAACGAATTATCACTCATATTGACATTGATTATTTCAACGGTTGCGGGACTATTGATGATGCTTGCCACATCCTTTTTGTTTTTTTGGATAAACCGTCTTGCCGAATCCGGAAGTTTAAGGATTTCAAATGCAATCGGTAAAATCGGGGAGGTGTACTTACCCATCGGAGCAAAACGTTCAAAAATAGGCAAAGTAAGCATCAAGGTTCAAGGCAGCCTTCGTGAGTTGGAAGCACTTACGGACGAAGAAGATGAATTACAGACAGGTACAATTGTCCGCGTTACGGAAATCGTAAGTGCAGAAATTTTGCTCGTCGAGAAAATATCAAAATAGATTTTTAACTTATAATATCACAAAATTATGAACACATTATTAATTGTTTTGGCAACTCAAACGATGGCTTTTGGTGTATATACTATCCTTGCTGTGGTAGTAATCATTTTTGTATTTATCTATTCATTATTGAAAAGATACAAGCGCTGTCCCTCCGACAAGATCTTAGTAGTATATGGAAAAACCGGAGGCAATAAGACCGCAAAAACAATACATGGTGGCGCCGCTTTCATTTGGCCAATTATTCAAGACTATCAATTTTTGAGTCTTACGCCAATCTCTATCGAAGTGAATCTGACAAACGCCCTGAGTAAACAAAATATTCGTGTGAACGTCCCGTCCAGGTTTACGATTGGTATTTCTACCGAACCGAGCATTATGCAAAATGCAGCAGAGCGTCTATTAGGACTCCATCTGGATAGCATTCAGGACTTGGCACAAGAAATCATCTTCGGACAATTGCGTTTGGTTGTTGCTTCAATGGATATAGAAGAGATCAACTCTGACCGCGATAAATTTCTATCACACATCACACACAGTGTAGAAGCCGAGCTTAAAAAAGTAGGTTTGAAATTGATCAATGTAAACATAACAGATATTCACGACGAATCCGGATATATCGAGGCATTGGGTAAAGAAGCCGCTGCAAAAGCGATCAACGATGCTAAAATCTCCGTTGCCGAGAAAGATAGAGACGGTGCTATCGGGCAAGCCAACGCAGTACAAGATCAAAGGATACAAGTGGCAAATGCGATTGCAAAAGCCAAAATCGGAGAAGCGGACGCAAACCAGAATGAACGTGTACAAGTAGCAAATATGAATGCTACCGCTAAGATCGGAGAAGCCGAAGCAGCTCAACAAGAACGTATCAAAACGGCCATTGCTAATGCAAAAGCAATAGAAGGAGAGAACATTTCAAAAATTGAAATCGCAGAATCGGACGCATTGCGTAGGGAAAAACAAGCGGAAGCAAATAAGCGGGCAACCTCTTCGGAAAAAGTACAAGCCGCCAAAGCTCTGGAAGAAGCTTATGCTGCCGAAAGATTGGCAGAAGAAGCCAGAGCCAAAAGAAAAGAAGCCCAACAATTGGCGGATATTGTTGTCCCCGCAAAAATTGATAAAGAGAAAATTCAAATCGATGCCGAAGCCGAAGCCGAACAGATAAGACGCATTGCAAAAGGTAAGGCAGATGCCATCTTTATGACCCGGGAAGCAGAAGCAAAAGGTATTTTTGAAATCCTCACCAAACAAGCAGAAGGTCTTGACCGCATCGTGAAAGCAGCCGGTGACAATCCCAATGATGCAGTTCGCTTACTCGTTGCCGACAAACTACCGGAACTCGTTAAAATCCAGGCAGATGCAATAAAAAATATCAAAATCGATAAAATCACCGTGTGGGAAAACGGCTCTTCCAAAGACGGAAAAACCGCCACTTCCAACTTTATTTCAGGTCTGTATCAAGCAGTACCTCCTTTGCAAGAAATGTTTGATATGGCTGGAATGCAGTTGCCCAACTATCTAAAAGGCGATAAAATCGAAAACAAAACACCGGAAGAAACCCATACGGAAGAAATAGATAGCAAATCAGAATAAGATTCAACGATCTGCTGTGATGACCTTTTGACAATTGACACCATCGTGTCTGAACAGACTTCATATACCCAACAAAAGAAGGTATAGCGATTTTTTGAAAACTTGCATATGGGTTTATTTTGCATAAATAGAATCTGCTAAAAAACTCTCAAACACCTGAGAAATAATAAATTACACAAATATTTCAATAGTAAAATACAAGAAAAAAATCAGAGCTACTTCCAAAAAATTGTGCAATTATATTATTCTCAAAGAAGATGTTATCGTTCCACAGAAGCAGACCCTAATTACAAATCTTCCATCGCATAGCGAGCACTCAGCAGAGGAGATCAATTTCATCATACAACTAAGGTTTCCAATAAAAAAAGCCCCCTATTCCAAAAAAGAACAGGGAGCTTCCCAACAAAAAATAAACTAAAAACTATCCGGCAATCTTCTTACCCATAAAAGTTTTTGCAAATAAATCCAAGAAAATGATACCACCACCGGCTAACATCAATGTATCCGGCAGTACACGAAACCACATCCAAGATTTCACAATTTCTACTGCTTCACGTGTACGAGTATAATAATACCCCATCTCAGCAGCAAGTTTGGTTTGTTCCAGACCAATCATCAAGGTTGGTAATGCAAACAGTACCACACCAATCGTCAATGACCAGAAACCGATTTTACTCCATTTATCATTCCATACCCAAGCATTTGCCATAGCATTGGCACGGGAAGTCATATACAAGAAAGCGATAGAAATATATCCGAAAGCACCAAGAAGAGCTACGTGTCCGTGAGGCATAATCAGATAAGTACCGTGTGAATAATAGGAAATAGTAGGAGTATTAATGACCATTCCCAGAAATCCGGCACCAATCCAGTTCAAGACTGCCGAACCGGCAATCCACATAAAAGGAGTACTAAATTCATTTTTGACACCTTCCAACTTTTGCTCTCTTTGATTTTTCCAAGCTTCAACAATCATTAATGCCAACG
>CAZLTF010000255.1:0-4509 GCA_964562195.1 uncultured Bacteroidales bacterium
GATGGGAAACGAATCATTCCCATCATTTCCATCGTAACCAATTTTACCAAACCTACCAAAGACACGCCCTCCTTGCTGAGTATGGATGAAGTAGAAACAATCTTTCATGAATTCGGGCATGCTTTGCATGGTATGTTATCACAATGTACCTATAACACGCTTTCCGGCACAGCCGTATTTCGCGACTTCGTAGAATTACCGTCCCAGATAATGGAAAATTGGGCAACCGAAGAAAAAGTTATGAAACATTACGCACTGCACTATCAAACCGGAGAAACAATTCCGGATGAATTAATTGACAAAATCGCCAAAACTTCCCATTTCAATCAAGGATTTACTACTATAGAATTTCTTTCGGCAGCCTATCTTGATATGGATTGGCATACACAGACAGAGGGAAAAGAGTTTGATGTAAATATGTTTGAAAAAGAATCTATGAACAAAATAGGATTGATTCCGGAAATTATTGTACGCTACCGCTCCACCTACTACAATCACGTTTTCAGCGGAGGTTACTCAGCTGGATATTACAGCTATGTCTGGGCGGAAGTACTGGATGCGGATGCTTATGCGCACTTCAAAGAAAATGGAATTTTCAATAAAGAAATCGCTACTTCCTTCCGGAAAAATATTCTCGAAAAAGGAGGTTCGGAAGACCCAATGGTACTCTACAAACGATTTAGAGGTCAAGCTCCCGAAGTGAAACATCTGATCGAAAGAAGGGGCTTGCAATAGTACACTTTAATTTATTTTGAGGCGGATTGTGAAATGCCCGAAATTTTCACAATCCGCTTCTTTCAATGATTATGTTTGACATTTGATAATGAATACTATGGCGATACCTGATTTTGCAAATACGGAAGTTTGGATTAGTCTTATCACCTTGATCTTCTTGGAAATAGTACTCGGCGTGGACAATATTATTTTTATCAGTATTTCATCCTCGAAACTACCAAAAGCCGAACAAGGAAAGGCTACCTTCATAGGATTATTATTGGCAATGATATTGAGGCTTATCCTCTTGTTTGGGGTTTCTTATCTGATTGCCATACAAGAGCCATGGTTTCATATTGATTTTTATGGTATTCATGCAGCTGTCTCAGGTCAAAGTTTGTTGTTGTTGTCCGGCGGACTATTCCTGCTATACAAAAGTGTGATGGAAATACACGACAAACTCGAAGGCGAAGAACATCACCGTCAATCCGGCAAAAAGAAAAGCAGCTTTATCAATGCCATAATCCAAATAGCAATGATCAATATCGTATTCTCTATGGATTCAATTCTGACTGCCATCGGAATGACTTTGGGACAAGAAGGAGCGCTTCTTGTAATGATGATTGCTGTCGTGATTTCCATTATCATTATGATGATATTTACCAAAAGCATCGGCAACTATATCAATGAACATCCATCATTGCAAATGCTGGGCTTATCATTTTTACTTTTAATTGGATTTATGTTGATCTTGGAAGGTGCACATGATGCACATCTGAGTATTTATTCCAATGAAATTGATGGCATTCCCAAAGGCTATTTGTATTTTGCCATCGCCTTTTCATTGCTGGTAGAAGTGTTAAACATTCGACTCTCCAACAAGAATCGCGAAAAAGTCCAATTGCGCAATGCGACAAAAGAAGCACAAGAAGAAGGTTTGATGTGAGACATATGTAAGAATGAGCGACTTCACTTGTTGTCCGGAAAAACAGTAACATCCCCACCCGAAAGACATCACTCATCTTCCATTATCATTGGTGAGAAACTTCAAACAAAATCATTCATTACACCCACAAAAAAAGCGTACAACATCAACACATACATCTAACTATCAACATTTTACACCGCATACCATACTCAGCAAACGGCAAAATGAGATCATTGGACCAAATAAAAACAAAAATTGATTTTCCGTTTATAATAAAAGATTAATTTTGCCGCCGAAATAAAAGAAGTATATGGATAAGAATACGATAACGGGCATTATATTGATACTGGCAATATTCATTGGTTTCACGTATCTCAATCAACCTTCTCCGGAGGAAATTGCAAAAGGAAAGCGCAAGCATGATTCCATTGCAAAGATAAAGCATCGCAATGATTCGCTTCAAGCACTGCAGCTACAGACTGCCGCACAAGAGCACAACAAACCAAAAACTCCCATCCGTCTAAACCCCAACGACAGCAGCTTTGATTCTACTGCTTTGCAGCAACTGGAAAATAAATACGGAGTATTTGCCAAGTCTTCACGGGAAGCCAGCGAAGAGAAGAAATATCATCTGAAAAGCAAAAAGTTAGACCTCACAATTTCCACTCTCGGTGGAAAAATTTGTGAAATAAATCTCCCCGAATTTCATACTTATGATAGTCTTCCGTTGATTCTTTTTGATACAAATTCGGTTCATTTCAATCTTGCTTTCTTTCTCAACAATCGACTTTTCAACTCCGAGGATTTTAATTTCAAAGCATTTGTAAACGGACAAGCTGCCACGTCGGAAACCATTGAGCTTCAAGGAGAAGAATCTTTGACATTCTCGATGCGTCTCTATCCGGATCAATCGACAGATTCATATATTGAATATGCATATATCATAAAGGACGATTATTTATTGGATTTCAATATTCGTTTTACCAATATGGATGCATACATTGACAAACGGACGTCAAGTATGGATCTCAACTGGAATGCAGAATTATTATTATTGGAAAAAAGTGTGGATCGATTCAACGGACCTACGATTTATTATAAATATGCACAAGACAATGAAGTAGATTATCTGACGGAAACGAAAAATGACGAAGAAGATCTGAGTACAAAAGTCAAATGGATATCCTTCAAGCATCGATTTTTCAGCTCTGTTTTGATAGCGGAAAACAATTTTACAATGGCAAAAGTCAAAGCCTTTGTCAAAGAAAATCCTACGGATTCCAAATACGTTCGTTCGATGGAAGCCAACATCACACTGCCATATTCGACCGAAATTCCAATGCACTTTTATTTTGGTCCCAACAAATATGATATTTTGAAGAGCTACGATCAGGATTTTGAGAGACAAATTCCGCTGGGATGGAGTTTCTTTATTATGTCTTGGATCAACCGCTATATAGTCATTTATGTATTCAACTTTTTTGAAGGTTTCAACTGGAACTATGGGATTATCATTTTGGTTTTGACCGTATTATTAAAACTATTCTTATTCCCGCTGACCTACAAATCATATCTTTCATCTGCCAAGATGCGTGTTCTCAAACCGGACATCGACAAACTCGCCGAGAAATATCCAAAGAAAGAAGATGCTATGAAAAAGCAGCAGGCGACGATGGCGCTATACAAAAAAGCAGGTGTCAATCCAATGGCCGGTTGTGTTCCAATGCTTCTGCAAATGCCTATTCTTTTTGCTATGTTCCGCTTTTTTCCATCTGCATTTGAGTTGAGACAACAAGCATTTTTGTGGGCAGAAGACCTTTCCGCTTATGATGTTCTGTTTCATCTTCCGGTAAATATACCGTTCGTAGGCGAGCATATCAGTGGTTTTACTCTATTGATGACAATCTCTACTATTCTTTATACGAGAATGAATCAAAATATGATGGCGAGCAATCAGACTATGCCGGGAATGAAAACGATAATGTATTTGATGCCTATTATGTTTTTTGGCATTTTCAATGGATATGCATCCGCTTTGAGCTACTATTACTTCTTGGCCAATATGATCACATTCGGTCAGATGTATTTAATTCGTAGATATATTGACGAAGATAAGATTCGCAAAAAATTGGAAGCCAACAAAAAGAGAGTTGTCAAAAAATCCAAATGGCAACAACGACTCGAAGAAGCACAAAAGAAACGTGATTCATTAAGAAAATAGTCAAAATGAAAATTGTCAGTCTCCTTATATTCATTGGCATACTGAGTTTCGATAGCTTGAATGCACAAGACATCGACATCTTTTCAAAAGAGAAGAATGACAACTATCAAATGCCTCAATTCAATACAAAAATGAGTTTTGAGGAATTCCAGATTTTGAACTGGAATCTAAGGATGCAAGATATGCTCTATGCAATGATAGTTCCCGGATATGTACATTTCAAAGTTAAAGACAAAACACTTGGGTACAGCCTGTTGGGTATGCGTCTTACGGGTTTTGCAGCTATGTATTACGTTGCACATAGTACAAATATTACACTCCCTTTGATGTATGATATGCTCAAAAAACCGGAACTTATCGAAAATAATCTGCTTGAAGAAGAAAGAAACATCCTTTATTTCTCAGGTACTCTTATTCTCGCCACATATCTTTTTGATTGGATACATGGGAAACACAGACTCGATAAGAAACAAGAAATGATACGCTATCGATATGGTATGAAGCTCAATTTGGCAAGCATCTCCTTGAATCACTCATCCCGAAAGTACGTTGGAATTTCATTGCAATACCGGTTTTGATTATGAAAAATTTTCTTATTTACATAATACTTTTCTTCATTTCTCCCCTTATTAAGGGTCAGGATATC
>CAZLTF010000256.1:0-2989 GCA_964562195.1 uncultured Bacteroidales bacterium
AGAAGAAAATAAAAAATTTTCACGAAGGCACTCCTACACATCTTAAATATCTCGGCTATTTCACTGCCTTAGCGATTAGTATTCATAACTTTCCGGAAGGATTTGCCACTTTCGCTGCTTATCTCGAAGATCCACAAGTGGGTGTCTCCGTCGCTTTGGCGGTGGCAATTCATAATATTCCCATCGGGATAGCCATCTCTGTACCAATCTATTATGCTACAAAACAACGAAAAAGAGCATTTTGGATTGCTAGCGCCACCGGCGCCGTAGGACCCTTGGGAGCTATCTTGGGATACCTGTTTTTAATGCCTTATATGAATGAAATCTCATTTGCTTTCATGATGGCGATCGTCGCAGGAATTTTGGTGGTCGTCGCTATTGATGAACTCTTGCCCACTGCCCGCAGCTACGGAGATCATCATATTGCCGTGTATGGGATGATTGTCGGGATGTTTGCAATGGCTTTGGCTATTATGAGCTTTTGATACTTGTCTTGTTTTGTGTCAATACAATATTGCATCTGCCGGCACTTTTGAAATTATCCGGCTTGAATAGCATTAATACCGGAATGTATTCTTCCGATTGTCTCCTTTTTCCCAAGTAAAGCCATTATCTCAAATAAATCCGGTCCTTTGCCCGAACCTACAATCGTCAGACGTAGCGGCAACATTACTGCCCCAAATCCCAGTTCATTTTTGTTTACATAGGATTCAAAGGTGGATTTGATGGCGGATGCCGAAAAAATTGTAATCTTTTCAAGATGGGGGATTAGCGATTGAAGCAGAGAGGCTGTGTTTTCCTTCCACTTTTTCCTTACTAATTTGGCATCATATTCTTGTGGAGCTTCAAAAAAGAAATTTGCATTTTCCCATAAATCTGGAATAAGATTGGCTCTTTCTTTGACCATATTTACAACTTTTACAATGAAATCAAGATCTTTGATAATGTTTTTTTTCAAAAGTATTTTTCGAAATATATGAGCTAAATCTTCATCGGATTTTTGTTGCAAATAGTGATGGTTGTACCAAAGGGCTTTTTCGG
This sequence comes from uncultured Bacteroidales bacterium, assembly GCA_964562195.1. GTDB lineage: Bacteria > Bacteroidota > Bacteroidia > Bacteroidales > S143-32 > S143-32. The sequence goes on from CAZLTF010000256.1 coordinate 1,042, forward strand.
GATTGAAACGTGATCCTGATTTTCCGACTTTGTGGAGATCAAATGTATTAATCAATTCATCCAACGAAAGAAATTCTTTTTCATTTCCCGGACTCCATCCCAATAATGCTAACATATTCACTACTGCCTCCGGCAAATATCCTGCTTCCCGGTATCCGGGGAATATGTCTCCGTTTTCCGGATTATTCCATTCTATTGGGAAGACAGGAAATCCCATCTTGTCCCCATCTCTTTTGCTTAATTTGCCTTTGCCGGTGGGTTTGAGAATCAATGGTAGATGTGCAAATTCAGGCATCGCATCTTTCCATCCCAAAGCTTCATACAATAGTTGATGCAATGCTAATGAAGGTAGCCACTCTTCGCCGCGGATAACATGAGAGATACGCATCAGATAATCATCCACCACATTTGCCAAATGATAGGTGGGCATTCCATCCGCTTTGAATAGGATTTTGTCATCCAGAGTAGAAGTGTTTACACTGACTTTTCCACGTATGATATCGTGTAATAGTATTTCTTGATTTTCCTCCATCTTGAAACGTACTACATAGGGAGTACCTTGATCAAGCAATGCTTTTGTTGCTTTTGCGGTGAGTGAAAGTGAGTTTCGCATTTGCATACGGATATGTGGGGCGTAGCTGAGGTTGGGGGCTTTTTCCGCTTCGAGTTTTTTTCGCATCTGTTCCAATTCTTCGGCAGTATCAAAGGCGTAGTAAGCTTTGCCGGAATCAATAAGCTTTTGTGCATATTTTTGATAAAATGATTTTCGCTCGGATTGACGGTATGGACCGTAATCTCCTCCTTTCTCCGGACTCTCGTCAAAGTCAATTCCCAACCATTGAAGGGATTCGATGATGTATTCTTCCGCTCCTTCTACGTATCTGTTTTGATCCGTATCCTCGATACGAAGAACGATTTTGCCCCGGTTGTGTTTTGCAAAAAGATAATTGAAAAGGGCTGTTTTTACTCCCCCGATATGAAGTGGTCCTGTGGGACTCGGTGCAAATCTGACGCGTATTTCTTTTTCCATTATTTCCATTTTTTTCTCCGGCAAAAGTAGCTATTATTCCATCGTGAAAACAATTCCTGTTTTGCTTTTTTTTGAGAAAAATTAGATGGTGCGGAGATTTGTTTAGCGTGATACCAAATGCCTTTGGGATTTTTCTTTTTTCACGGATGGTGATTTTATTTCTTGCGAAAGAGAAATAGCCCAAGTATTGTGATTAAAGCATTGATAATTAGTAGCTCAAAGCCAAATTTATATCCGTTAAACCATTGTTCGGAATGGGTGTTGATGTAGTAGGTGACGAATGGGGCTGCGATTGCTATAAAGGGTACCCATCTGTCTGTAATCTGTTTCTTGGATAATAATCCGAAAGAGAAAATCCCGAGGAGAGGACCATAAGTATATCCTGCAATTTTAAACAGACTATTGATGATAGCATCGTCTTTGATATTGTTGAAAATAAGTATTGTCAAAGCGAGGATAATGGAAATTCCAATGTGAGTCAGCTTTCTGTACTTTTCTTTTTGAGAGTTTGTTAGGTCGTTTCTTTCTTTCAGGTTGAGGATGTCGATGCTAAAAGAAGTAGTCAAAGCAGTCAGAGCGCTATCGGCACTGGAATAGGCAGCGGCAATCAGTCCGATAAGGAAGACAATGCCGGGGAAAAACCCGAGTTGGAAAGCGATAAAAGGAAAGATATGATCCGTATCTGCCGGTAGAGTAAGATGATTTTGAGCAGCAAAAACAAATAATGCTCCGCCCAAAAAGAGAAAGATAAAATTGATGGGGATAAGAATAGAGCCCAATGTGATAATGTTTTTTTGAGCATCTTTGAGATTGCGACAAGTAAGATTTTTTTGCATCATATCCTGATCTAGTCCTGTCATCGCCAATGCAATAAATGTTCCGCTGAGAAACATCTTGATAAAATATTTTCCATCTCTC
>CAZLTF010000257.1:0-2475 GCA_964562195.1 uncultured Bacteroidales bacterium
CTTCGTTGCACAAACCCTTCGATCCAAGGTCGATTCTATTCTGAATACCGATTCGAAAGCAAACATAATAATCATGGGCGATTTTAATGATGAAGAAGACAAAGAAAGTATCCGCCTGACGTTGAATGCCGGGAGCATAAATGATACTACCGGCAAACAAAATCCCCTCATCAACCTGATGGCATGCGCCGGATTTAACGGAAAGGGAACACACAAACACCAAGGATTTTGGGGAAAACTGGATCATATCATAATCTCTAAATCCATCTTAAACCACCAAAACGGATTTAGACTTTCGGGCAACAAAGCAAGTGCATTCAAGGCACCGTTTTTATTAGAAAAAGATGAAAAATTTCTGGGAGAAAAACCTTTCAGAACCTATGTCGGGTTTAAATATCACGGAGGTTATAGCGATCATCTTCCTGTATTTATTGATTTGATACCAAGTGACAAATAGCGTCTGCTGAAAAATTCTCAAACACGTGAAAAAAAATGAATATTCTTTACGTCTGTAGCCGCAATAAAAGAAGAAGTCGAACGGCGGAGAAAATATTTGCAAATGATCCGCGATTTTTTGTAAAATCAGCCGGTTTCAGTGCTCAAAGTCCTGTAAAATTGAACGAAAAACACCTTTTGTGGGCAGACATTATCTTTGTTATGGAGTATGAGCATTCAAAAAGACTAAAAAAACTATTTCGCAATATCAATCTCCCGCCCATCCTTGTCTTGGGAATAAAAGATCATTTTGAATTTATGGATAAAAGATTAATCGAAATGCTTCGCCTCAAGACAGATGAATACCTTTCACAAATGACCACAATGTAAAAGAGTCAATATTTTCAAATCTTTCTTTTGTTTCGACCATTTTCATCATTCTCACCATCACTACAAATGAATAGCAAAAGTACAAGCAACCCAAGAGCATTTCAAAAAAAAGCAATACATATCCTGCAATCTCCCCCCCCCCCTCATCATTCAAAAAAAATATCATTTTTCAGGATAAAAATATACTATCTTTGCAAGTCAAACGTTGAATAAAAATAAATATGAGAAAGAATGAAACCGCTAACATTTTTCTTATACAAGAATAACAATCTGTATATTGTTTTATGAATCGTAATAAATCGCATGCACTACATAATAAATGTCAAATGAAGAAATATACCTTATTAATATTGCTAATTGTAACAATTTCCCACTCTTTCTCACAAGCCTATAATTTTTCATTAAATTGGCATTCCGAAAAAATAAAATCACAAAATGGGGATGTCATTACCATAAATACTTTCAATGATGCATCCTTTGATGACGCAAGCAACTTACCTGTCTTCTGTCAACGAATACGGGTAAACGGGGATACAAACTATAATGTACAAGTTTCGGACATAGGATTAGAGCCTGTCTTGGATGACAATCTTCTATCGCTTTTGCCAACAAACTTGGGAAGCAATCTTGAAATTGAATCCGCAATCAGCCAATACGGAGGTCAAGCATATCTTAGCATTGAGATTTTTCCTTTTGTAACAGATCCTGCAAGTGGTTTAGCAAGTCGTCTTCGAGCTTTGACAATACATTTAAATCCAAGTAGCAAAAGAGAAGCAAACAAAACAAGAGATTATGCCGAGAATTCCGTCCTATCGGAAGGAGAATGGTACAAAATAGCAATATCCAATACCGGCATTCATAAAATCTCATATTCCGAATTGTCAAGTTTAGGCATTGATATAGATCACGTCAACCCCCAAAATATCCGGATGTATGGCAATGGTGGTGCTATGTTACCCGAAGATTTATCCCTTCCCAGATATGATGATCTTCAAGAAATAGCAATACAAATAAAAGGAGAAGAAGATGGTGTTTTTGATTCAGGCGACTATATTCTTTTTTACGGGAGGGGAGTCAACGCTATCAAACAACAAGCGGATGGCGATCTGTATTATGAAAAAAACATATATACCACGCACACCTATTATTTTATAAAAATCGACACAGAACAGGGTTTACGTATTGACAATCAAGCAAATATCAATCAGACTGAGAATCAAACCGTCAATAGCTATGGCGCCATCTTTCATCATGAGATTGATGAAGTGAACCTCAATCATTCGGGAAGAATGTGGCTTGGAGAGAAATTTGACTTCACGACCGCATACGAATTTGAATACAATATTCAGAATTTGGATATCTCCCAGCCGCTCTCGCTCGAAATTCATGTAGCTGCAAATTCCAAAAAGTCAAGTTGGTTTTCTTTTTACAACAACAATAACTTTATTAACAAAACATACATTTCAGACATATTCTCTAATTCTTTTTACCCACAAGTTGTAAAATTATTATTTATAAAAAATACATTTAAGACAACGAGTAAAAATTTAAAAATAAAAATAGAATACGACAAGCCGCTCTCTTCTTCCATCGGATATCTTGATTACTTTAGCATTTTTGCAAAATGCCATTTGCAATATACCAATAAGC
>CAZLTF010000258.1:0-2377 GCA_964562195.1 uncultured Bacteroidales bacterium
CGATCATTGAAACGCACGACATAAGGCAGTTTCTCAAAAGCATCATTGAGAATGTCAAATACATAATCAGCATATTGCATCATTTCATCTTTGGATTGGAAACTAACAACCTCAAAACCAAAACGCCGTGTTAATAATGCCGCTCCACGCTCTCCTTTTTTGACCAATTCATCACTCAAATGTAGTCTAAATTCAATCCAGTCATTCTCTTTGTGATATCCGAGCGCTTCGATGTGGTCTCTATAGTACGGAAGATGATAGACAGAAGCAAGGCATTGAAGATGATCAAATCCTTCGATGAGGAGTCCTTGTGTGTCAAGGTTTGTAAATCCCAATGGACCGTGAATCTTCTTCATCCCTTTCTCTTGAAGCCAAGATTCGGCGGTTTTCAACAATAATCTTGACACTTCCGGATCATCAATAAACTCTATTCGCGAAAACCGTCCGTATTTCTCACCTACTTTCTTATTGTATGCGTGATTGATAATAGCGGCAATCCTGCCGGCAGGTTTTTCATCCTTATATACCAGCCAAAGTTTAGTTTCCGAAAATTCATAGGCGGGATTTTTATCTTTGTTCCATTGTTTAAGCTCATCTTTTTTGATGGGGGGCACCCAGTAGGCATTGCCTTTGTAGAGAGTGAAAGGAAGATCTACAAATTGTTTTAGCTGTTTCTTCGACTTTACCTCTTTTATCTCTATCATATCTTCCAATTTTTTTGGCAAAAGTAGTGATAATTAATGATTTGAATGATGTTTTTGTTAAACACTCCTTTATTTTTTTATCATATTTGATAAGAAAAGTGATGTAGATATTTGATATTCAATATGTTAAAATGATATTTTTGAAAATGATTTTGTGTACGGTCAAAGAATAGGCAATTGTCAAAAAAAGCATTATTTCCGGTGGAGGCTTGTTTTTTTTTGATATTTGCCGATGTTTTTGTACCGGCTAATCGAAGAAAAATGGAAAATATTGCCAAAAGATCCTTTCTTTGACCGGACTCAAGCACCAATTGATAATACGAGATTGTTTGCTCCGTTTACCAAAAAAACGATTCTTGACAAGGGGTTGTTAAAAAATAATATATTCGTGAAAAAAATCAATGTCCGTACTAAAATTATTCCGAACTTTGCCGTTCTCAAAATATTGAAATTATGAATAAAGAAAAAGTATTGGCAAAGACAATCGAAAGATGTAAAAAGAATCATATTATTATCCCGACATACAAGCAGATGCGCAATCCTGAATTGATTCCTCAAAAGATACAAGATAAATTGAAGGGGATCGGTTTGTGGGATTTGAACAGTTTAAATCTTTTTCGAATAACGTGGAAAAACGAACCTACGAAGAGCGGAGGAGGTTATGGAGGGGTCAATTATATAGAATTTCCAAAAGAGCTGACGGGTGTCAATGCACGCATTGTAATGTTAGTCGGGAAATATTTTCCGACAGGAGCACACAAGGTAGGTGCCACTTTTGGACCTTTGGTCGAAAAATTGATAGACGGTCGTTTTGATCCCACGAGTCAGAAAGCGCTATGGCCCTCGACGGGAAACTATTGTCGCGGAGGAGCTTACGACTCATATCTTTTGGGCTGTAAAGCGATTGCCGTATTGCCCGAAGGGATGTCCAAAGAACGTTTTGAATGGCTTCAAGAAGTAGGATCGGAGATTTATGCTACTCCCGGCACGGAGAGCAACGTGAAGGAGATTTATGACAAAGTCAAATCATTGCTGCAGGAAAGAGGAGATGAGATTGTAAATCTCAACCAGTTTGCCGAATTTGGCAATCCAATGTGGCATTATGCAGTCACAGGACCCGCTATGCAAGAGGTCTTTGATGATCTGAAAGATGATAACAGCCATTTTTCGGGTGTATTTCTTACGCAAGGTTCGGCAGGAACGCTCGGAAGTACAGACTATCTGAGAGAATATTATCCTTCGATGAAAGTGTGTGCAGGCGAAGCATTGCAATGCCCAACCCTGTTGGAAAACGGATTTGGAGAACATCGCATCGAAGGAATCGGCGACAAACATGTTCCTTGGGTTCATAATATCAAAAATATGGACTTGGTCGCCGGCATTGATGACAATCCTAATATTCGTTTGATGCGTCTGTTTAATGAACCGGAAGGAAAAGAATTTCTCAAAAATGCTTTGCAGTTGGATCCCGACTTCGTCGAAAAACTCGAATTGTTGGGAATCTCTTCCATTGCCAATCTTATGGGAGCTATCAAATTGGCAAAATATTATGAAATGGATGAGCATGATTTTATTTTTACAGTCGCTACCGATTCGATGGAGATGTATCAATCCCGTTTGCAAGAAGAGAATGAAAAGAATGGTGAATTTTCGGCAATCGATGCAGCGGTCTC
>CAZLTF010000259.1:0-4865 GCA_964562195.1 uncultured Bacteroidales bacterium
CGTGAACGTGTTTCCGTTAAACTCAGACACTTCTTGGTCGGTAGTTCCATAAAAATCAACATAAGCATTGCTACAAACACCATTATTGATAAAATCTCCATACAATTGTATTGCCAGAGTCTGGGTTTCATTCCTGATAACACCCTGATTGTTGAGAGACCCCATAAAGGCAACATTATAATACCATCCGAAATTGTCCAAAGTATCGGCTATCACGGTGTTCCCATAGAAAACATTATCATTACCATATACCCTCACCCTGCCTTCAACAATAGGTTGGTAAACCTCACAATTGATCAACTTGGAGTTGGCATCCATCTCAAGATACAGGTTGCCGTTTTTGGCATCACCGGCTATCAAAACCGCATTTTCCAATTGTCCGGACTGAATTTTCAACTTCCCGTTATTTTGCATCAGCAGTGTGTCTTCTTGCATATTCAAAACACAGCCGGAGAAGTCAAGATCTGTCAATGCGATGATTTTCCCGGAGGGTTTGAAACTCCGGAAATTGGGAGTCGTGAACGTGTTTCCGTTAAACTCAGACACTTCTTGGTCGGTAGTTCCATAAAAATCAACATAAGCATTGCTACAAACACCATTATTGATAAAATCTCCATACAATTGTATTGCCAGATTAAAGGTTTCATTTTGAATACTTCCATTGTTTATCAGATCACCCCAAATGACAAAATCATAATTCCAGTTGTTATTTTGCAATATTCCATTGTTTGTTATTACGCCATACGTTTCACAAGCAGGGGAAATACTTATGCTTCCATCCAATGCCAAATCCGTAAAGCTAACATTTTGAAAATACGGGTCATCCGTAAGATGTATTCCTTCTCCATAAACAACAGAGGTATTTCCTGCACCCAGCAATGAACATTGAAATAAATATCCATCGTGTATTTTCAAAGTCGTAGCAGGTGGAATATTCATAGTCGTATTATTCATATTTATCGCCACATTATCAAAATAGGTGTTTCCGTCTAAGGTTACATCCCCCGTGTCATTGTTGGAGAAATTGGCACCTGCAAAACGTTTTCCATTTTGACACGAAATATGATGCAAAGATGTTCCTTTCAGATTTGTATTGCTATTGCTCCATATTCCATTGTTCACAATATTGCCCCATACATTTAGGGTGAAAGGAAATGAACCGTTGGTTATCGTTCCGTTATTGACGACATCTCCGCTTACTTCTAAGGTATAATTCCAATTCATACCCCGAAGCGCTCCACCTGTTTCTATGGTTAGATTATGACAAGCATCATTGGAGGAATATACATTGCCGTGTATGACTACATCATGGATGTTTACCGGCACAATACCATCAACCCATGTCCAAGTACTATCCCACGGACCTCCGGCGGTCGTGGAATGAACTGTATATGCTTGAAGCGAGGTTTGTGAAAATAAAAAAATCAAACTACAAACCAAGCTAAATCGGATAAGATGTTTTTTCATAGACTATCATTTTTTAAGAAGTACATACTCAATTCTGTATAAAGAGTATGCTTTTGAGTGAAAAGGTTAACAAAAAAAGCTCTTTTTTTTTATTTTTTTTCTTCGGTGTTAACCTTTTATTATTTTTGCACACATAAAAACAGATATAATGGGCTTCTTCGGCAAGCGAAAAGATAGATTCGATCAAATCATTCTTCATCTGAGAGGATATGGTTTGAACCAGCTTAGAGGTAAGGATATGCTGATCGAATATTTCGCTTCTTCTTTGTACCATTCATTGGACCGGGAGATAGACTATGCTGATTTTGAAGATATTTTTATGGATACGATCAACGATTTTGTAAAAAGCATACACAATCCGGCGATTGAAATTCAAAATTATGAAGGCTATTTCAGGAAGATTTTCCGCAATAAAGTGGCTCATTTCAGAATGATACAATATGATGAACAATATTCAAGAAAAGAATATCAAACTATGCTGCTTGCTCAAACCGGAGAAACAGGGTTTGACGAAGAACTATTGGAAAAATTGTATGCACACATTGATCAATTGCCTCAGCAATGCAAAAATCTGATTTTAATGAAATTTTATGAATCAAAAAGTCATAAGGAGATTGCACAGCTATTGCAGATCACCGTCGAGTCATCCAAAGTACAGCTGGCAAGATGCAAAAAAAGACTACTTCAAAAAATATTAACAAAAAATCCATAATATGAGCTACAAATCACTCACAAACAAATATTTAACAAACACAAAGGAAGAAAGTATGAATCTTGAAGATAAAATACGTCAAGATGAAGACTTGCAAGACAATCTTTTGGAAACAATTATACATGCTCACACAGAAAAACATCTTCGTCATAAAATTCAAGAGCAGATAAATTCCGGCAATAAACGCAAGCTCGAACCTATGATCTATGTTTCAATTGCTGCATCCATCTTATTGATTATTGTTATTTCATTCTTTTTCACAAAACAAAAGAATATCCAAAAAGAAGAATTAGAATACTATGCGTATTACCCCGGACACAGCAAATCCCGGGGGATACAGGAAACGAAACGCCTTAAAGCATTTGCCTATTACGAAACAGAAAATTATCCAAAAGCATTTGAGGAATTTAAAAAGCAAACACCTACACCCCAAATCAATCTGTATTTAGGAATTTGCCTTTTGCACCAAAAGGACAAAGATAAAATAAAGCTATCTATTTCATATTTTGAAAAAGTCATTCACTCCAACACCAATTTGGATGAAACCGCCGAATGGTTTCTTGCTTTAGCATACATTCTGACCGACAATAAAGCAAAAGCAAAACCTATATTGGATAAAATTTGCAATGACAAATTACACTATAATCATTTGAAAGCAATAGAACTTATGAAAAAGATATTTTAAGTTTTTCGAATAAATATTAACCCCAATAATCTAAAAAGAAAAAAGCAAACCCCAACAATATTCCGAAGAAACTACTTTTTCTCAACTCTGCTATGAAAATTTCCGCTATACAATCTCGTGACAATTTCATCTCCATCCTGCAATGTCTCTGCATCATTAACAATTTTCCCGTGGTGATAGGTTATGCTATATCCTCTTTTCAAGATATTTTCGGGAGAGAGCAAGTCAATTTTCTCGGCAATACGTTCCATGGCAATTTTTTCACTTTTCAATTTTTGCCTTGCGTGGAGCGGTGTCACATCACTTATTTGTGAAAGTCCGGCTCTATAAGTCTGGAGCAAACTGCGTGAATGTAAAACCAAGCTATTCATAGAATATTCAAGCTGCTTAAAATGGTTTTGGAGGCTATTGGAGGCATATTGTGCGAGTTTTTCTCCGGCATACTGCAGATAAGCCTCAAAGAGTTCAAATTTTTCAACAATATAATAAGCCAAATCGGTAGGTGTAATCACATCCTTGTATGCCACCATATCGGAGACAGTCCGGTTGCTGGCATGCCCGATGCCAGTCAAAACAGGAATAGGAGAGACTGCAATATTTCTCGCCAGATCGTAATTATTGTAGGCTTGCAAGCCAATATCTCCTCCTCCTCCACGAATAATCAAAACCGCATCAAAGTGGTCTTTTACGCGGGCTATCTTATGCAGTTGTTCGCCGATAGAAGAGATGGCATTATCTCCCTGCAACAAAGCCGGAAACAAGAAGGTAAAGATTCCATATTTTTCTTGCACGGGAGTGATAATATTCATAAAATCCTGGTAACCTTTGCTCGTACTCACCGAAATGATAGCCAAGCGTTTGGGCAAGAGAGGGAACTTTAAATTGCGATTCAGCTCAAAAACTTTTTCATTTTTTAGGCGTTGTATAGTTTCGCGTTTTTCTTTTGCCATCTCGCCGATGCTCAGACTCGGATCTACATCGACAATATTGAGCGACAATCCATGTACGCCATCATATTTGACTTCGGTTAGAAACAAGACATTGAGTCCGGACTTTAATGCTTCTTGTGTTGCATATTCAAATTTCCGTTGAATTGCCTTATAATTATGCCTCCAGATCGTGGCTCGCATCTGTACTTTGATTTTTCCTTCTACCTTTTCGACCAAGTCGGGATAACAATGTCCGCTTTTTGGATAAAAATTCAATTTTGCAATTTCTGCTTTCACCCAATATTTTCCTTGATAATGTTTTTCGATCATTTTGCCGAGACTGCGGCTTATGTCCGAAAGTTGATAATGTTTGCGTTGAGGGGCGGTATTTTCCATTATCCTTTTTTTGTAGTTAAATATTTAGCCACGATAGGCATACGCCGTCCTATTCCGAAAGCTTTTGACGATATGCGGATTATCGGAGGTGTTTGATAACGCTTATATTCATTGAGATTGACGAGGCGTAGAGTGCGATGCACCAAGGTTTCATCAAAACCCAAACGTATAATCTCATCCGGTCCTTTTTCCTCCTCGATATAGTGATATAGAACAGCATCCAAAACATCATATTGGGGCAAGGAATCCGAATCTTTTTGATCCGGACGAAGTTCTGCCGAAGGCGGTTTGGTAATGGTATTCCAGGGAATTATCTCTTCCTTTCTATTGATGTATTTTGCCAATGCAAAGACATCGGTTTTATACACATCTCCGATGACCGAAATTCCGCCGTTCATATCTCCGTAAAGCGTTCCATAGCCTACTGCCAATTCGCTTTTATTGGAAGTATTCAACAGGATATAACCGAATTTATTTGCCAAAGCCATCAAAATTAGTCCGCGGGTACGCGATTGAATATTTTCTTCGGTAACATCAAATTTTTTACCTTCAAAGAGTGGTGTTAGATTTTTCAGAAAACTCTCATAATTGTCTTGTATCGAAACAATATCATACGGCATACCGAGATTTATTGCCAGTGCTTCCGCATCTTTGACCGAATGGTCGGATGAATATT
>CAZLTF010000260.1:0-5336 GCA_964562195.1 uncultured Bacteroidales bacterium
TTTAAAGCAGTCATTGACAAAAGTCAACTCCCTAGCTTTAAACACTTCACAAGCCTCGAACTTGACGTTTTCTACCGAAGCACTATAAAAAATAAGAGTTTCGTACCAGACACTAAATAGGGTCAGCTGAAAAACTCTCAAACAGGTGAAAAAGAATAAATCATGTAAAATTATCAATAATGAGTCCGGTCAAAACAGTGCCGGCAGATTATCCCCGTTGTTGTGAATTAAAAATCCATCGATGAATTAAATAAATCGATACCTTTGCAAAAAAATAGCATATGAAAAACATCAAACATACACTCGAACATCAACTCACAAATTGGGGCTTGGAGCACACATATTCACAATTATTTACAGACCTGTTACTATTTTTTATAATACTAATATTCAGCATAATAGCCTTCTATATTACACGAAAGATATTGATAAATGTGATCGACCGGATGACCCAAAAATCAAAGACACAATGGGATGATCGACTGGTCGAGAATAAATTTTTCACCAAGCTTTCATGGTTTGTGCCGGGATATATTTTGTGGACAATGAGTCCTTTGATATTTGAAAACTATCCACAGGCTATCAATATTATTCAGGTGATACTCTCGATCTATATGGTGATCGTCGTTATTTTTGCCACGAATGCATTTCTCAACACACTGGTCAATATTTATGAGAGTTACGCCATTTCAAAAGATATTCCGATCAAAGGATATGTACAAGTCATTAAGATATTTGTAGTGTTAACGGGCATTATCATTATCATTGCTCGACTGTTGGGCTACAATCCACTGAGTATCATAGGAGGTATGGGTGCGTTTACGGCTATTTTGTTGTTGGTGTTCAAAGATCCGATTTTGGGTTTTGTGGGTGGTATTCAGCTGACTGCCAACAGTATGTTGAAGCCCGGAGACTGGATTGTAATGCCCAAATACCATGTTGATGGAATCGTCACGGACATTGCATTGACAACCGTAAAGGTGCAGAATTGGGATAAGACAATTTCAACAATCCCGACTTATTCATTGATATCCGACTCATTCAAAAACTGGCGTGGGATGGAAGAATCCAATGCACGTCGCATCAAACGTTCATTGAACATCGATGTAAAAAGCATTCGCTTCGCAAACAAAGAGATGCTCGAAAAATATAAAACCTATGATTATCTCAAAGAATATGTCAGTCAAAAAGAAGTCATCTTGGAAAAATACAACACCAAAAATAAGATTGACAACTCAATATTGGTAAATGGCAGGAGACAAACCAACATAGGTATCTTTCGTCATTATCTTCTCAACTATCTCCGCCATCATCCTGATATTCATCAAGATATGACTTTAATGGTACGACAATTGGCGCCGACAGAGAAAGGTCTTCCATTGGAGATTTATGTTTTTAGCAAGGTCTTGGATTGGGTAGAATACGAAGCGATACAATCCGACATTTTTGATCATATCCTATCGGTAGTTCCCCATTTTGACTTGCGGGTATTCCAAAACCCCTCCGGATATGACTTTGAAAAATTGGCAAGGTAAATATGAAATATCCGGTACAAATACCCTTCATTTTAAAATATATGTTTCCGCATATTCTCTGGCAAGGAGATAAGCAAAAGAAATATCTTTATCTGACATTTGATGACGGACCGAGCCACTCATCGACCGAACGCCTACTAACATTATTATCCGGAGAGAAAGTAAAAGCGACTTTTTTTTGTCGCGGTGACCGGAGCGAAAAGCATGCCCGTCTTCTTAGCGAAATAAGAAAAGCCGGACATTTGATAGGACATCATTCTTTTAGCCATCCCAACGGACTGAAAACTCCAAGCAAAGAATATCTCCGGGATGTGCAAAAGAGTGCCAAGATACTAAACTCACCACTTTTCAGACCTCCATACGGAAAATTGACGATAAGACAATATCTCGCCTTGCGAAAAATGGGACAAAAAATAGTGCTTTGGACGGTCATGCCGGGGGATTTTGATCCACAAGTAGATAGCAATGTTCTTCTCCGTAGGATGAACAAACATCTTCGGGAAGGTGCCATATATGTGTTGCATGACCATGAAAAAACAATCGAAAAATTGGAGGAGGTTTTGCCTGTTTTTATCCAAAACGCACGGGAGAGAGGATACGAATTTCGTACAATTGAAATATAATCAAGTGAATATTAGTGATATAAACAAAGAAATATTTCGACTTGCCATTCCCAATATCATAAGCAATATTACGATACCGGTCTTGGGTATGGTGGATCTGGCGATCATGGGTCACCTCGATTCACCCGTATATCTTGATGCAATCGCGATCGGCGGAATCATTTTTAGCTTTATGTATGCTATTTTTGGTTTTTTACGCATGGGAACCAGTGGATTTACAGCACAATATTTTGGACAAAAGGATGAAGCGAAACAGATTATGATTTTGTATCGTGTCCTGCTGTTGGGAATAATAGGTGGAATCCTCCTGATCTTATTTCAAAAACCTATCGAGTGGATTAGTTTTCAATGGATCGGAGCTTCCGGCGAAGTAAGCTCATTTGCCAAAGAATATTACCGGATACGAATATTTGCCGCACCGGCTTCCTTGGGAATATTGGGACTTTCGGGCTGGTTTACAGGTATGCAAAATACCAAAAGTCCCATGTTTATAGCCCTTATTATCAACATATTAAATATCATTGTGAGCTATGTATTAGTGTATCATTACGGATTTCGATCCGAAGGTGTTGCTTGGGGTACTTTAATCGCCCAATATGCAGGTCTGATTGCCGGTCTGTGGATTGTATATCGAAAATACAACTATCTGCTCATACAAAAACTCAAACGGAGTATGTGGAATTGGAACGAATTGTCCCGTTTTTTTAGGGTCAATCTCGACATTATCATCCGCTCCCTTTCCTTGATATTTACGTTTTCGTTTTTTACTGCCCAGTCTTCACATTTTGGAGATAATATTTTGGGGGTCAACTCATTACTATTGCAATACTTAATGTTCTTTTCATTTTTTACAGACGGTTTTGCCTATGCTGCCGAATCCCTTACGGGTAAATATTGCGGTGCAATAAATATACAAAAGCAAAAAGAAACATCGAAGGCAATATTTCGCATCGGATGGATAATAGCTATGGTATTTGCTAGTTTTTACTTTCTTTTTGGCAAAGAAATTTTATACCTAATGACGGATATACAGGCAATCATTCAGGATTCCGGCGAATTTCTAATTTGGTTGGCTATACTTCCGTTTTCGGCTATAGCCGCTTTCATATATGATGGAATTTTCATCGGTGCCACTTCCTCACGACCAATGAGAAATACCTTACTTATTGCGACTTTCTTGGTCTTTTTGCCGGCTTATTATCTATTTAGAAATTCTCTTGGCAATCATAGTCTTTGGCTGGCTCTAAATTTGTTTATGATAGTACGAAGCGCCGGCTTGTGGTACTTCTCAAAATCTTTGTATCCGGCTGCCTAAAAGAATAAATTCGCAAACATCTGCTACGAAACAGCCGTTTGTTTACCAACAATTGAAAATGTATTCACGTATTTGGCAGCGCCAGTCTCTTCACTTCAAAGATTTCATATCCTGTCATTTATTTTGCACGCAGCAAATACGAAAGAAGCAGGCTGCTTATCGCAAGAAACAAAGATAAAATAATAAACGAGAGTCCTATTCCAAGCTTATCCGCCAAAATCCCAAATACAAAGGCAAGCAGTGCGGTGATGATGGTTTTGAGCAAAGATTGGACGGAAATCACGGATGTAAGTATCTCGGGGGGTACCTCTTCGGCAACAAATCCGGTCAGTATCGGTTTGCGAAGATTCTCGATCAAATATATTCCTACAAAACTAATCAAGGAGACCCACCACCATTCATAATGATACATTAGTCCGGTAAAGGCTCCCAACAAAAATCCTATCAGCAAAGTGACAAGAGCAATCCTTCGTTTGTCAGGTGTAGTAAAAAGCGATGCCATCTTGGAGGCTTGCGAAGTGAAAATATAGACAAAAAAATAGATAATACCGATGATCAATCCGCTTTTTTTCTCTTGAGACACTCCTATCAATACCGGCAACGCAATGGCAATATGTGCCATCAAGGGTTGGATATAATCTTTCACCGCCTTGAGATAGGCGGAATGAATCGCCGAAGTGCTTACTACATCTATCACCGTCCTTTGTTTGACGACAAGTCCGAGAGTTTTCAGAGTTTGGGTAAGATTAAATTTTACTTTTTTCTTTTGAGGAGAAAAATTCAACTCCTTCGGATAAGAGATAATCAACAAAAGGTTGATAAGATAAGGCACAATGGAATATAAAAATATATTACCATATTGACCACTCAAAAATATCAAAATACCAGCCATCAACGAAGACAATGCCGAGCCAATCTGAGACCATGAACGCGTATGTCCGTAATAATTAATCTTGAACTTTTCCCATTGATTTATCCTTAGATAATCCATGATCATTCCCTTGTGCGTACCCGATCTGAAAGCATCACCTATGCCGTACAAAATAAAAGCTATCAAAAACAAGGCATAAGAAGAAGCCCAATGAAAAATCAAAAAAGAAAGGATATAGACCGATAATGAACCTATCAAGGAGTTTTTTCGACCAAAAGTATCCGCTATTATTCCCGAAGGGACTTCAAATACATTAATAAAGACCTCACGAATTGCATACAGACCACCTATCTGCGTGTATGTCAGACCCTTATCCAGAAGAAACAGAATCAAAAATGCATCAAAGAAACGAAGATTCTTCAAAAACCCATAAAGACTAAACTTGTAATACTGTAGGTTGTTTATTTTCTTATCCATACAAACTTTCTCTTCTTTTCGTGATGAACGACAAGCTATCTTCCCATTGACAATACCGTCTTTTTATCATTGGCGGAAGAGACAAATCCGCTTGAAGGGAATATATTGAGTATTGATCACCGGTTGCTTGCCAAAAGATATTTCATTGAATCATTTTCCGGACAGCGGTCATCTCATCGTACACCACTTGCATTATATTAGTACGAACATTGTTTTTTACCAATTTATGATTGTCAGCACTTGGATTTACACGATTGGACAAAAATACATAAACCAAATTATAGACCGGATCTACCCAAAAATAAGTACCCGTAAATCCACTGTGTCCAAAACTATCATCTGTCGTGCTATCACAGCTTGGTCCCTCCTCCCGTTTATCTTCCGGGCGATCAAATCCCACACCTCTCCTGTTTTCATTGAGCGGATATTGTGCTTTGGTAAAAGTTTCCAGCTGAACAGTATCTACATATTGTACACCTCCGTAAAATCCTTTTTGGAGAAACATCTGTGCCATA
>CAZLTF010000261.1:0-2324 GCA_964562195.1 uncultured Bacteroidales bacterium
CATTCTTGTGATAGACAGGGAAAAAAGCAATATTCCCCTCAAATTCAATAAAACTCATATCCCAATGCCGCACTCCTCTTTCGTCCAATAAATCTACTGCTGCAAAAAATATCTCTTCGCCCACAGGTTCTTTGCCGTAGGAAATCTTGTTCCCTTCCCACGCAAGAAACTCCTCACGCCCGGTCGTCAATCGATATTTCAATTTCAGTATATGCGTAAAGAACAAAGAAAACACATATTTTTTTCTATGTGTTAACTTGGAAACGTAAATCAATAAAGTTTCACTATCTTTTTTCATACACTCAATCGCCTCTGTTCATAATGAATAGCTCATATCAAAAGCAAGGACTTCCCTCTCTTGATTTGCAAACCCAAAAGTACAATTATTTTTCAATCGGGGAATAAAAACATTACTTTGTTGAAGTCTTTTTTGATAAGCCTTAGTAGTCGCAGATTTGTGCGGTATATGGTGTATTATATTAGGGGCTGCTGAAAATCATAGAAGTGTCTTTATTTGTTGTTTTGTGAAAGGATGATGTATCTTTTGTGTCAGTCAATAGAAATATCGCCAAAAGAAATCTTTTTGAATTTGTTTGTATTATTGACAGGACTCATAGCTGGTATTTTTTTTCGTAAATTATTCTTTCTTCACCTGTTTGAGCATTTTTCGGTATACCCTAAATTAGCGATAAGGCAATTTGATCTGCTTTGTATTGTTGAATATTGTAAACGGTATAATTTTCCACTTTCCAGTTTGCTATGACTTTGTCCACCAAACTCTTGCGAACTACCCATATCATCGGTTTGTTCAGTTCACGGATGAGTTTTTGCATGGCGGTTGCCCATCCTTTTCCTTGCAGTTCAAAAGGTCCTACTTCATCGATTATGACCCAATCGGAATCTTTCAGTATTTGGGTGTCAAGTGCTTGATTGCCAAATTTATCACCCTCCGGATTAATATAGAAATGTACGACTTTTTCCCATCCTTCGACCGGATTTCTTTGACAATATATTCGACTTGTGTCGTCGGAGAGGTTGACAATCTCGAAGCGGTCGCGCACTCCTTGTTTCCAATATCCCAATGCTAAGATGCCGCCTACTTTCAATTTTCTCTTTCGCAATTCTTGGACAATTTGAGCAAGGAAAGTTGTTTTGCCTTCTCCTCTTTCACCGCTGATGATGATTAGTTTTTGTTTCATATTGTCTGTTGTTTTGGACTTCGATAGCGAATAGTGTATGGATTTAGTGTGATGAGTTTGAAAAAAACAAGCATGCATCGCCATAACTCAGAAAGCGAAAATCATTTTTCAAAGCATGGTCATAGACTTCTTTCCAAGCATCGCCTATCATAGCCGAAACCAATAACAATAGGGTGCTTTTGGGTTGATGAAAATTGGTGATCAGAATATCTACAAGCCTATAGCGATAAGACGGGGCAATCATCAATTGTGTTTCTCCTGTCAAAACTTCCATTTCTCTTTCGGTCATCATTTGCAATATTGCGTTTAATGATTCTTCCTTTGAAATATTTTGATATTTGGTATCGTAAGGCTCCCACTGCCGGATATGGATATGAACACTTGTTTCTCCGCGGAGCAATTTTGCACCGAACCAATAGAGGCTTTCGAGGCTGCGTACACTGGTTGTCCCGACGGCGATCGTTTTGCTAAAATCCGTATTGAGTAGATTTTGAACAGTGGATTTGCGAATCAAAATTTGTTCGGAATGCATTTGATGTTTTTCGATCACTCCGGAGCTTACCGGTTTGAATGTGCCTGCGCCCACGTGTAGTGTTACCGGATCACGCATGATGTTTTTTTGTTGCAGACTTTCAAAAATCTGATCCGTAAAATGCAAACCCGCCGTCGGTGCAGCGACCGAGCCGTCTTGTTTTGCAAAGATAGTCTGATAACGGTCTTTATCTGTTTTCTCCGCATCTCTCTTCATATATGGCGGAAGCGGAACTTTGCCCACGTTCTCGAGAATCTCCGCCAGTGACAATGACGAAGGAGTCCATTCAAAACGCACTATAGAGTAGTCTTGTGCTTGAGCTGTTCGCTCGGCAAAAAGCTGACCTCCGGCAAAAGCTATGCTCAGACGACCTTGCTTCCACTTCTTGGAATTGCCTACCAAGACTTTCCAGACTACTCCCGACGACAGGCCAAAGGCTTCTTGAATCTCCGCAGTAGGAGAGAGTGGCTCGAGACAGAAAATCTCTATCTTGGCTCCCGTTTCTTTGTGAAAAGGAATACGGGCTTGCACTACTTTGGTCTCATTGTAAATCAATAAACTATTATCCGGCAAATATTTTGTAATGTCTTGAA
>CAZLTF010000262.1:0-2632 GCA_964562195.1 uncultured Bacteroidales bacterium
GCGAAGGTAGTATAATTTGGATTGCTCTTCCTTATGAATCACCTCTTCGTCCGAAAGTGCCGTGAGGGCTTTCGGATCCCAATTGACCATACGGTAATCACGGTATATAAGTCCACGATTGTAAAGATCAACAAATACCTTGATTACCGACTCATACATGTCTTCATCCATTGTAAATTTGGTCCTTTCCCAGTCGCAAGAAGCTCCTAAGGTCTTGAGTTGTTCGAGAATGATACCCCCGTGTTTGTGTGTCCAATCCCAACAGTGGGCTAAAAAATCATCTCGCGAGAGATCAGATTTTTTTATTCCTTCTTCACGCAATTTCCCGACTACTTTGGCTTCGGTAGCGATCGACGCATGGTCTGTTCCGGGTACCCAGAGTGCATTGAATCCTCGCATTCTTGCTCTGCGCAACAATACATCTTGTAGCGTGTTGTTGAGCATATGTCCCATGTGCAATACACCGGTAACGTTTGGTGGAGGAATGACTATGGTATATGCTTGTCTGTCGTCCGGCTTACTACGAAAAAGCCCCTTCTCCATCCACTGTTTGTACCACTTTTCCTCTGCCTGTTGAGACTGGTATTTGTCCGTTAATTCTATCTTTGACATTTTCTCTTTTTTTAAGCTGCAAAGCTACAATAATTTTTCCTTGATAATGAAATTGATTTTTTTCTTTTTTTGTATTATAGTTGTGATAAGCTTGCTTTATCAACACATTTTAACTAAATTGTTTTTCTTTTGGATGATGAAACAAAAAATGAATTGCTTCGTTAATACTATTACTTTTGCACAAAAGTATTGAATTATGAATAGACAAAATTGGGTGTATCAAGTCTTTTTTGCATGGATGCTTGGCATATTGTTGTTTTCTTGTACAAGGGATGTTCAATATAATACGGATCCGGATTTTTCTTTGACGTTTTCGCAAGATACGATCATATTTGATACGGTTTTTGTCACTATCGGTAGTACAACCAAACGATTTACGGTACATAATACGAGTAATCGGGATGTAAAGATTGATTTTGTTGCCTTGGCAAAAGCGGAACAGTCCGCCTACAAAATAAATATTGACGGTGAAGGAACGGATAAGGTAGAGGATGTGGTCATTGGATCTCAGGATAGCATGTTTATTTTTGTGGAGGTACGAGTAGATCCTACCAACCAAAACAATCCGATGATAATCACGGATTCAATACTTTTTAGTATCAATGGCAGACTTCAGGATGTCGATTTGGTAGCTTGGGGACAGGATGCTCATTTTATCGTCGGCGATGCCAATTATGGTGGCTTTGCGTATCTTGGCAACCACTATGGTGCATTTGGAAAGATTGTGGCACATGAAAATGAAATCGTTGATTGGTTTGATGACAAACCTTATGTTGTTTATGGATTTGCGATTGTTGATTCTGCGGCGACTTTGAATATTCACGAAGGTGTAAATGTATATTTTCACAAAAATTCCGGAATCTGGGCATATAAGGGGGCGACTGTCAATGTGTTGGGTACGCAGGACAGCATCGTTCGTTTTCAGGGGGATCGTCTGGAAACATTTTATCAAAATGCCCCCGGACAATGGTTTGGTGTCTTCTTGAATGAATCTCCATATGGACATTCCTTTGATTGTGTATGGGTCAAAAATTCAATCAACGGACTTCATTATGAACCTCAAAATCTTTTGAATATAATGGACAATCAGCCTCTTGTCATAAAAAATACAATCGTGGATAACAGTTCTTTTACTTCACTTTTTGCTATGTCCGGAAGAATCTTTTCTGTCAATTCGGTTTATGGCAAAGCAGCCGTATATACTTCATTTTTGGGCTTGGGGGGTGAATATGATTTTCGGCATTGTACTTTTGATAATCATTGGTCGGATGGAGTCAGAAATGACCCTTCATTTGTGATTAGTGATAATATGATTGTTACCAATCCCGATGATGGCAACTCTACTGTATATACCGGTGATCTGAGCAAGGCTTATTTTGGCAATTGTATTATCTATGGTAGTCTGGAGGATGAGATTTTGCTATCGCAATATGAGGGAAAGGCAAACCAATTTAGTTATCTTTTTGATTATTCATTATTGCGTACAACAATGGATGTGTCTGATACAGAGCATTATGTGGGATGTGTGCTGAATGAGGACCCTTGGCTTGCCGACAACGAATATTTCGATTATTCGATTGATACTGTGGTCTCATCTGCTATCGATCGAGGTTCTATGGAAGTAATAAACACTTCGGGGCTTCCATTGTCTGAAGATATAGCCGGAAATTTGCGTATCTCGGATGAGGCTCCCGATCTTGGTGCCTATGAGTTTATTGCAGAATAAGTTGCCTCTTTTTTGTTTTCGTGCATTCTCTTAGTCTTCATCACGATTGTAAAAATCTTTATGCTTGACATAGTTTCTCCATTTGTCCAATACGGCTTGAAAATCATCCGGAAAGGGTGATTCAAAATAGACCCTTTCTTTTGTCTTGGGGTGAACAAAACCCAATGATTTTGCATGCAATGCTTGTCTTGGCATTAGTTGAAAGCAGTTTTTTACAAATTGTTTGTATTTGGTAAAGGTTGTTCCTTTCAAAATCTGGTTTCCTCCATATTCTTCATCATTAAAAAGCGGATG
>CAZLTF010000263.1:0-2438 GCA_964562195.1 uncultured Bacteroidales bacterium
TATAAATATTTGAAAAAGGTCTGGCGAGAACCTTAAGTGGCAAAAAATTTTTCCCGGCGATGGTGACTGGTTTTCGGGTTTCTTCCTTGGTCTCGGCTTGGGCGCCGACAAATGATCCAAAAAACAGACCAAGGGTTGTAACCATGACAATGGCTTTTTTTCTGTAATGCATAAATAACCTCCTATAGTATTTGCTTATTGCCTGCCCAGTGTCGGACTACCCGACGTGTCTCAGTCAGGCAGTTTCCAGTTCCATGATAGAAACCTCTGCAGGAACATTATTAGCGCGCATGGTGTTGTTAACTAACTACTGGTAAAAGCTATATATTCCCTAAGGGGTATAAGGTTCTGACGTGATGATTGAAAGAACGAAAGTAAGAAGTCAGCTACCCTGAAATCCCATTCCGGGGCCTTTAAATGACAGTTTTTGTCCATTGAAAGTTGTGTCTAGGGCAAACCATTTCATAGTTGCCGAGGCAGCCCAAGGGAAAAACAGGGGCTCCTCGTCATATTGTGTGGATTTGATTATGATAGATCAAATCCACACAATATGACGAGGAGCCAATTATTAATATTGTGACGTATCAACAGGCATAGTTTCTATAGGATCCACAACAGGTTTAGAGGACACGGAACCTATATTTTTCTCTTGTTTGCTGGTGCTAGATTTTGGCTTTGCTTTCATCATTGCATCTGCTCTTTTGCTCAAAGATGATGATGCTGGCGACCATGCTACTACTGCTCCGGCGACCTTCTGGCCAGTGACTGGATGTTTCAAGTCCCATTCTTTCAATACCCTCAGTCCATGCAATTTAACCTGAATTCTTTTCCCTTTGATAGATGTTTCATATTTGCGAATTGTTTCCGTGCCGACCGTCATATCTGAAAATTCCTGTGAAAGCTCACGACTTATTTCCTCATTGCGCAGAGCAAGACCTTCTTTTATAAAGTTGATCATCGCTGCTCTGGCACGATTTGCAGCAATCTGCTTTGCCTGATGCAGTGCTACGGGAATACGATGATGGCTTGTTCTTCTGGGTTGTGCCTGACCGTATGCCATAACCACATAATCTCCATGTTCATCAATGACTATCCTTGTTCCTATGGTACTCAACAATGCAAGTTGGTCAGCAGGGATAGCTTCTGAAAGAGGTTTCCCTCTTTTTACAGGCTGAATAGAGTATTCATCATTTAGCAGGCTCATGGCTAAACGGTTTAATTTAGGGGACCAGATAACACCGACAAGTACCTGGTAAGCTCCCTCTTCTTCACCTTCGGTCGCATACAACGGCGTTACCCCAATCAGGGCTCTCATAGCTATGCTTTTTACCTTGCGGCGAAACAGGTCTTCGGCGATGACTTTCAACTCATCTGGGGACTTTCCCTCATACTGGCTAGGGTCATAGTCAGGATCGAGCTTGGCAATAACAGCATCAAGGCTTTTTTCTGCAAGGGCCAGAGACTTCTTTCCCAATCGTTCCAAGGTATCTCTCGCTTCTGCTAGTTCTTTAACCTTATTGATTTCTCCATCTGACCAAGCTGCATTTTCAAGAAGTGAAAATAACCTTTTTGTGGTTACAGACTCTTCCAAATAGCGGATAATTTTAGCCTTAGCCTCCATCTCTGCACGCTCGAAAGCGACAATCCTAGATTCGATCCAACCGGGTTGGCCAATACTAACCCTCGTAAAATCTGATGCCGAACTAATGATAAGTTCACGATCCGGGATAACAATAACGCCTCCTTTGTTCAAGTTGGCGTCCCATTTCTTACTTGCTAGAAATTTTTGCCAACGGTGTTCCGGAGTAACTTTTGCAAGTTGAACTTGTTGAGCGGCATCAGCTGTTACCTGAATGATTTGTTCAGGAGAATCCTGTGCAAAAACAGGTACAACTAAATAGGTTGTCAGCATGGCACATCCAGCGGCAATTAATTTCTTCATCTTTCCTCCTTAAAATACTTATTTAGTGGTTGTCCATTTCAATTGAATGATTTGGTCATCAATGTGACGAACGTTCACAGTCCATTTTTCATCGCTGAATGCATCCAGTAACGCCTGAGATAATTCAACGCTACTTCCTTTATACTTCACTTTCTGAAAAAATGTTCCTTTGGTATACTTAGAGGAAAGAGTATATGTGACCAGAAAAATATTGTTAATGACTTCGACTATTCCAGAAATATAATCATCTGACACATGATCAATAATAATTTTGTACTCATAACCATTTTTTAATTTATCATTCATTGTTTTGGCTATTGTACGAATCAGGTGGTCAGAAACATCATGTGCTATTTCCTTCAAACAATCGTAGGTAGCCAGCTCTACCGAGAAGCCAGCCTGAGGGCCGTTAGCCCTTCTATATTCAGTAATTATGTTACCGTTGACCTGATCTATGAATTGATAGGAAAGCTGACATGTTAAGGCAACAGTTCCC
>CAZLTF010000264.1:0-11903 GCA_964562195.1 uncultured Bacteroidales bacterium
ATTTTCAAGTGCGTTCAGATCATTGTAAGGGATCACTTCAAATCCGGGCGTGTAAGGACCGAAGCCTTTTCTGGCATCCGGATCGGTGGAAAATGACACGATCGTGGTAGTACGACCATGAAAATTTTCGGCACAAACGATAATCTTAGCGGCATCTGTTTCGATCCCTTTGACTTCATAAGCCCACTTGCGACAAAGCTTGATAGCAGTCTCATCGGCTTCTGCACCCGAATTCATCGGCAAGAATTTATCATAGCCGAAATATCCGGTAATAAATTTTTCATAGGGACCCAGAGCATCATTGTAAAAAGCCCTTGAAGTAAGCGTAAGTTTTTTTGCTTGTTCGATCAAAGCATTTACAATTTTAGGATGAGAATGACCTTGATTTACCGCCGAATAGGCAGATAAAAAATCGAAATATTTTTTTCCGTCAACATCCCACATAAAAGCACCTTTTCCACGCGATAATACCACGGGTAGAGGATGATAATTATGCGCCCCGTATTGCGCCTCCATTTCCATTAACTCTTTTGCTGTCAGCATATTAATTATATTTTTATGTGAATACTTATTCTTTAACGAAATTGAAATACATTGATTTCAATTTCAGGAGAAGAATCTAATTATTTTAAAACTTTTCATCATATTTAGTCCAGAAAGAATCTCCCAGTTCAATGGCTTTACGTACCACTTTTTTGCCCCACTTCAAGCTTTGTCCTGTAAGTATTTTTCGCGGGTTCATCGACATTGATTTCACTAAGACAGATTCCATTTTGCGTTGTTCATCAAAGATTTCCTTTTGCATAGGTTTCCATACATTTTGTACATCATAGCGGGCTTCGCCCCAACGCTGTGCGGTCAAAGTCCCCAGACGATTGAAAGCCCACCAAGCGGACTTCAATGTATATCCCTTTGTTCTGCCGGGTGTTTTGTAAGCTTCGGGGAGGTCTGTCGTTCCGGCATAAACCGGAATATATATCGAAGTGGCTACATTGTCCATCGCCAGCCACTCGACCCCGCCGATATCATCCGGCATATTGCTACGAAGCTGAATAATCGTGGCATACATGGTGTACCAACGAGCAATCGTCCGTTCGCCGAGCCATCCCCATCCGCCATTGATACGATGCAGTCTGTTGGCATCATACGGCATAAAAGGATTAGCCAAGGGCGAAACAACTGACTTCCCTTCCTTGTCTTTCACTCTCAAATTTTGTGTCATATCATAAGGAGTACCTTCATAATAATCTTGAAAAACAGAAATTAATTTTTCCATACTCACCAATGTATCCGGTTTTACCGAGAAGGGGAAATTTTCCGCTTCGGGATTCAATTTCAGGGAAGGAGCCAAGAGATCAAAGACGCGCCATTCACGGCGGCTTGCAGCCACCGAGCTACGACCATGAGGAGCATAGGCATAGCAGAATTCAAACTCCCCCTCTTCGGGATTCCACCATCCATTCTCTTTGGCTACTTGAAATACATTTTGCGAAGCCATAAAATATTCTTTATCCCGAATATCAATTTTGCGAATGCGACTGGCATTTGCATTCACACTCACGTGATCATCAGGAACACGTTGAGCGACCCAAACAGCACCCTTTTTGCCTTTTCCGGGTCCTACAATTTCAAAATGCCACACTTCATTTTTATCTGCAATGGTAAGGCATTCACCCGAATCATTCCATCCGTAATTTTGTGTAAGTTGGTCTGCAAGTGCAATCGCTTCCCTTGCCGTTGTGCAGCGTTCCAACATCAATTGACAAAGACGCTGTGCATCAATCAAGCCATTGTCCGATTGCAATTCTTCACGTCCACCAAATGTAGATTCACCGATTCCGAGTTGCTTCTCATTCATACTCGGATAAGCCGTATTGATATATTGGTAGGTATGCGAGACCTGAGGAATCTCCCCGATTTTGATATGTTTGTAGGCGGGCATAGCCTGCAAATCATCCTTTTCGCGTCTGTACATTACCACCGTTTCATCTTTGGAATGATCTTTTGCCGGCACTATATTTACCCACGAACGAGTACGGTGACTATCGTCTGTGTGTGAGGTGATTACCGACCCGTCAGTGGTTGCTTTTTTCCCCAGAGTGATGGTAGTACACGCATCCGGAAAGCCTTCTATCCAGTCCGCCTTCTCACTTTGTGCCAATAGTGCATTCGCAATAATCAAGAGTGCAAAGACGAAACATTTAATTGTATTCCTCATTCAAAATGTTTTTAATATTTTTTCTCTTCAAGCAGTTTCCCAGCCGGATCAAAACTTTTCCACACTCCGGTTTTCTCTCCATTCTTATAGGTTCCTTGTTCTTTTACTTTTCCTGTCAGATAATACTCGACATAAGCACCATCAAGGATATTGTGCTTATAATTTTCTACTTTCTTTTTGTTTCCATTCTCATAGAAGGTAAGATTTTGTCCTTCAAACAGTCCGTCTTTATATGAAAACTCGGCGATGCGTTTTCTTTTTTGTGAATACCAGATGGATTTTCCCTCTTTTTTATCATTGACATAATTTGATTTCTCCATCAAAGTACCATTGTTGTAATACTTCATCAACTCCCCATTGAGTTTTCCGTTTGAATAATTCTCCACCTCTTTGAGTTTGTTTCCTCTAAAAAATTGCACGGAAGGTCCATTTTTTACACCATCGGTGAAATATTCGTATTTTTCCAGATCGCCGGTTTTGGGAGAATATGTAATTTGAATTCCATCCTTCACACCTTTCCGGTAATTTTCTACAGCGATAATTTTATAAGTAGTCTTGTGATATCTTGACCAAGAACCGTCCTTCTCCCCGTTTTTGTAGTATCCAACCTCATAATAATAATTGTATAGTTTTTTGTGAAAACCATCTTTCGTATTTTCCATCCCAAGTTCAATTTTTTTCATATCTCTATGATTTTGAGCATTGGTACAAGAAATAAACATAAGTAGTACTAAAGAAATAATCCAAATCCTTTTCATAATTACTATTTTTTAAAATTCGTGCAAAAGTAATTATTTTTCTATTTAGAATTCTTTAAAAAAATGAATTAAGTTGAAGAATTATCAATATAATTTTTTTGACACAAAAATTTGCCAATACGAGATTATGATTACTTTTGCCTTCGGAATGAAAAATTATCAGTGGGTAAATAAAATATTAGATTGGCGTCTCAAGCATATCAATGACAAACAATATATGCTTGTCTTGAGCGTATTGGCAGGCTTTCTGGCAGGCTTGGCAGCCGTAGTGATAAAAAACTCTGTTCATCTCATAAAATATTTATTAACAAGCTGGTTTATAGACTATTATCACAACTACCTATATTTTATTTATCCGAGTATCGGTATCGCAGCGGCGGTAATTATAGCCAAATTTCTGATCAAGAAAAATATCAATCATGGTATTCCGAGCGTACTTTATGCCATCTCCAAGAAGCGTGGTATTATTGAGAAGCACAATCTTTTTTCATCTGTAATAACGAGTGCGCTGACCGTCGGTTTTGGAGGCAGCGTCGGACTTGAAGGACCTACTGTTGCAACGGGTGCTGCATACGGTTCAAATATCGGACAGATCTTTCGTCTCAACTATAAACAGATTATTTTGCTTCTCGGTGCTGCTTCCGCCGGAGCTATGGCAGCCATTTTCAAAGCACCTATTGCGGCAATCGTGTTTGCGGTAGAAGTCATTATGGTTGACCTCACAATGGCAAGTCTTGTGCCTATCTTATTGGCATCGGCTACGGCTGCACTTACTTCCTATTTTGTTTTTGGTATGCAAGAGCTATACACCCTTGAGATTATTGAGAAATTTGTCTTGAAAGACGTTCCGTTTTATGTATTGTTGGGAATATTAGCGGGGCTTGTATCTGCCTATTTCACAAACACTTATATGCGAATCAGCAGTTTCTTTGACCGTTATGAATCATGGAAAACAAAATTGTTGATAGGTGGTGTTTCTTTGGGAGTACTCATATATTTTTTTCCGGCACTCTACGGGGAAGGCTATGAGACGGTCTTTGGTGCACTCAACGGAAAGACGGATTATTTGTATCACAACAGTCTATTTGCTTCATTTGAGAGTAGCATTTGGGTATCTTTCCTTCTTATTGTGGCTTTGATTTTGTTGAAAGTGATCGCTACATCCATCACTTTTGGAGCCGGAGGAGTAGGCGGCATATTTGCTCCTACGCTTTTTATGGGAGTTAATCTGGGTTTGCTGTTTGCTCAACTCCTCAATACTACCAGCTGGGTTTCCGTTTCCGAACGCAATTTTGCCCTTACGGGAATGGCAGGACTGATCGCAGGAGTATTGCAAGCCCCCCTGACAGGTATCTTTTTGATCGCCGAAATCACCGGTGGATACCATCTCTTTATGCCATTGATGATTGTTTCTTCCATTTCTTTTATTACGGTTCGTATCTTTGTCAAAAACAATGTATATTCGATCCAACTCGCAGAACGAGGAGAGCTGCTCACACATCACGCAGACAAAAACACACTCAAATTAATGAATATGAATGAGTTGATAGAAACCGACTTTTCATTTATCCATCCGGATGCTACATTAGGACAACTGGTGAAGGTGATCGAAACATCGTCACGCAACATCTTTCCCGTCATCGATGATGAAAAAAATTTTTATGGAATAATATTTCTTGATCAAGTAAGGGAAATTATGTTTAAACAAAATCTATACGATGAAGTTTTGGTACGCAATCTGATGTTTATGCCTTCCAAGGTAGTCCATTACAAAGAAGATATGGAATCCATCGCTCACAAATTTGAACATTCGGGGAAATACAACCTTGTTGTTCTCAAAGAAGGGAAATATTTGGGATTTATCTCCCGCGCCAGAGTATTTTCTACGTATCGTCAAATGTTGAAAGATTTTTCGGAGGAATAATCCGGAATCAAAACTTCCACGCTCCCCCAATTTGAAATATTCTCCCGGGCATAATCACATTTCCGATATCATAATAACTTGTATTCAAAATATTATGAATATCACAATAAACTTCCACATTCTTTCTACGCCAACCTATCTTGCTATTGATTAGCAAAAAGGCTTCATATTCAAAGGTCGAATAAGTTCCGTTGGCATACAAATCAAATGTTCCTGCACGATCTTGGACTATTCCTTGCAAAGACACGAAAAAATGAGTAAAAAACTTCTGCTGAATCATCAATGTCGCCTTATGCTTCAAATAATCCAGAGCATATTTGGAGATATATTCGTGGCTATCTTTGTCGGTAGTAACATAAGCATAACTAGCTCTGACTGTGGTATTTCTTATCTTTTTGTAAATCGATATTTCAAAACCGGAGGTAGTGAGCTGTGTAATATTCTCTGCTTGCCAAGGAAGACTATCCACCCTCTTCACCCAATCAATCACATCTTTGGCATACCTTCTAAAAACAACAATATGCGCATTGACCAAAGGTCGAAAATACTTCACACCCATTTCTACCGACAATGCTTTTTCGGGCTTCAAAGTGGCGTTTCCCAAATGAAGCGGACTGTGATAATACAAATCCGTAAAAGTGGGCAAACGAAGTGCCTTATTAATGCTTGCAAAGATTTTCGTATCGTGAGTTAGCCGGCAACTTACGTTCACTCCGGGCGACATATTCCATCCTGAAAATGAATTCCAATCCATCGATACCCCTCCCGAAAGAAAGCATCTCTTGTACGAATACGTATGTTCTACAAACAAATTTCCGCCCCACCGGCTTTTGGTCCTTGTATAAAAAGCATCCTCTTCAAAAGGAACCCTGATCATCCTGCTCATCAATTCCCCCAATACATTGCTCCATATCAAATCATAACGGAAGTTGTAACCCAATGAAGTCCGACCCAATCTTGACGCAACAAAGATCGAGAAATTGGATCCTAACGCATTGGTCAGATGATAATTATGTCCTTTGTACCAAGCATCCGGTTTATTTCTAAACAGCTCAAATCGATCTTGATGCCTTCGCCAAAACAGATTGAATACTTTTGTTGTTTTGGACTTCGTCCTAATTTGCAAATTTGAAAAAAGGGTATTTGTTTTTTCATATTGCTCGGGAAAAACTGCAGTATAAAATTGGTTTGCACCGAATGCTTTATCCGTATTTCCGGTCTGAAAATCAAGGTAGAATTTATTATAATTCAATCTTGAACTATAGTAAAAATTCATCAGCCTGAAATCCGTATTATTGACATATCCGTCACTACTTTGATATGAAAAAGCGGCTTTGTGTCTCCCTTTTGGACGTACAAAACCAAAGCCGAGACTTGCTTTTTTGTAATTGTTCTTCCCTACTTCCATTCCAATCTTTGATTGGTGCGAATCGCGGGTTATGATATTTATCGCTCCGCTAAAAGCATTCGTACCATATAGCCTTGCGCCTGCACCTTCCAGTATTTCAATTCTCTCAATCTCATCCGGATCAACAGGAAGATCAAGATTGTGGTGTCCGGTTTGAGCATCGGAGATATTCACACCATTGAGCAAGATAATATTCTGGTCAAAAGAGCCGCCACGAATACTAAGATCCCCTTGTACTCCATAGCTCCCACGCTGCCTGATATCCGGTGAAGACAGGGATTCAAGAATCTCCCCCAGACTGTTGGCTGACATCTTCTCAATCTCCTCGCGTTGAATAACAGTTAGCACACGAGCACTCTCACGAAACAATACCGGAGCACGATCGGCACTTATCACTACCTCATCCATCACAATCGTATCCGCCTGTTGCCCACGCAAAAACACGAATACAAAAACACTCAAAATCACTATTACATATCTCATCTCACCAAACACTATTTCAATGCAAAAGTATAGATTTTCGATTACCAAAGCCAAATAATTTGCAAGCCGGTTTACACATCACCAGTTCTCAGTTTTTCAAATGACAACATTCTATTGTCCAAGAAATTACTATTATTTCATAGTCCAAACTGATGATTGAAAGAAGAAAGGAACACAAAAAACCGCCCCATAGACCAACAATTTCATATTCCGGCAACCCATCATAAATAGTAAGGCTCTGGAACGAAACTACCTTTTATTGATAGTGCTTCGGGAGAAAATGCAAAATTTGAGGTGGATGTTTCAAATACAAGCCTAAGGAAGCGCCGAGCGCAGCGAATATGTGAACACCTTTAAAATCAACTATTGATGAACAAATTGGTGTTTTGTCCAAAGCAGTAGTGATGATGACAATTATCGACTTGTCTGAAATTCAAGGTCATGGTGACTTATTGAGCATTAAGCAATTGAATATTTTTTTAAAAAAAAAACAGTATGGAATGATATTTGCTATTGAAACAAATATATTGTAAATGTTCGAACAATCTCCCCCCCTTTAGTTCAAAAAGGATTCTGATTTATCACCTGTTTCTTCCTTAAATAATATTGAATCTTTTGAATATTATATTCTCTTACAAGGATGATTTTTGCATCCCTTACTTTTTTTCGTATCTTTTCTGAATGAGCTTTTTTTCTCACAGGAAAAGAATAAATTAATTATTAACAAAATATTTCATGAAAAATTTCAAAAAAACAAAAAGAGCAGACCTCGAAAACAAACGAGGCATTTTCCTACGATTGGGTTATATTATCGCATTATTATTTATTATTTTTGCATTTGAATTGGAATCCGTGTCAGATCATTCTATTGGTTTACAAAACAATATAAATCAAGGGGATGATATTGATTACTTTGTACTTCCGATTCCCGAGACTCCCAAGCCGGAGAAAATCCAAATTATCAAAACTACGACTTTTGAGGTCATAGAGGATGATGGAGAAGAGGATATTGATCCGGATATATTTGATGTGGAAAATGACCCTGAGCAAGAGGCAGAAATGTATGTTCCTGCCTATAGTGAAGATGATGATCCGCCGGAAACTTTAAGCTTCGTAATAGTAGAGGAGAAACCTGAATTTCCGGGAGGTGAAGCAGGAATAGTTCAATATTTGGCGAAGAATATCCGTTATCCCCGCTTAGCCGTTGAAACAGGAATTCAAGGTACGGTATATGTCAGTTTCACGATTATGGAAGATGGAAGCATCAGTAATGTCGAAATAAGCCATTCGATCGGTGGCGGTTGTGACGAAGAAGCCAAACGGGTAATTCAAAATATGCCTCATTGGAAACCGGGTATGCAGCGAGGGCACAAAGTAAGAGTCACATATCAATTGCCCGTAAAATATCTTCTTCATTGACAATCCGGGATTCTGATTTCTGCAAAACATATTTCATTTGCCTGTCGTAGCATATTACAATCACCTCATTATCAGTCAAATACTGTATTTTCAGAATATATTCCGGACGACAACCGTATCTCGAAGGAAGAAAGCATAAGAGAAATTGCTACTTCCTTCGCTTCTTTATTTATTGGCTATGACAACATATGATAGCAGAGACAAAAAGAATTATGGTATGTCATTGAAAAAAGTACTATCTTTGCGGCATAAATAAACGGTACTATGCAAAAACGATTTGGGTTGATTTCAATGATTTTGTTACTCCTGTTTGGCTTAGCCGAAGGACAGGAGAAGGAAACATCAGGATTAGAAGACTTTCAGGGAGTTACGATAGATTTTGGTTCCGGACTATATAAGACTAAGCTGCGCGACGAATTGTATTCACCCCTGATATATCAAGGTTTCAGTCCGGTATTTCCGCAAAATGAAATCCGGTTACGGAGCCAAAAGTTTCAGTTTTTTTCTGAGACAGAACTTGGATATGGAATGAGTCTCAGTGGCATAAAAAGCGATTGGATGCCATCACCCGGACTACAGCTACCTTTTTATACAGACTTTGGCATCCTCTATAAGACGAAATATTGGAACGCCCAAAATAGATACCTGTGGCTGGGTTTGAATATCCATTTCAACGGCAATTTTATTACCCAATCAAAATTAGGAAATTCAAGTTTTGATTATTATACCTCTCTTGGTTCGGGATTGATAGGAAGACTTGAATTGCCTTTTGGTTGGAAAGCGAAGGATTATCATATTTTCAAAAAAATTACGATTCATCGAAGACAGCGAAAACTACTTTTTGCTTGGCAAATCGAATATCCCCTCGCAGGGGTGATAGTGCGTCCATCTTTTGACGGCATATTTTATCCTTTATTTGCAAATCCGGACAAGAGTTTGATCTTAGACGATGAGAATATCGATTTTTATTTCCTCAAAGCTGTTTACGTACGTTCACACTTGGAATTATCCTATTTATTATACAATCGCAACCGCCTAAAACTCAGTTACAACTGGAATTATTTTCATTATTCAAAATATGAAATTCCGGTCACTTCAATAAATTATGGTTTTTTGTTCTCATATGTATTTGCATTTTAACAATAAAACAAACATTATGAAAATTAACATACGCTTACATTTCACTTTTATTTTATTTATTCTGCTTTCGTTTTTTTCATTTTCTTGCAGTAAATTACTGATGAAAGAAGATGGGGAAAGTACCCCTACCGAAAATTTCGAGTCACTGTGGAAATCCGCCGATATTCATTATTCCTATTTCATAGAAAAAAACATCGATTGGGATAAGATAAAAAATGAATACGCAGCAATGATCGATGATAATATGACTGACGAAGAATTATTTAGCGTATTGGGGAGTATGCTCAACAAATTACAAGACGGGCATGTCAATCTCATATCTCCTTTCAATATTTCGCGTTATCATTTTGATTTTTCTTCTCCCGAAAATTTCAATTATCGTTTGCTTAAGGATCATTATATCGGTTGGGACTACCAATGGACCGGCAATCTGCTTCATACGACTATCACACGGGACAATAAAACTATTCAGTATATTCGTTATAGCAGTTTTATGGGAATTATCGAGGAGGCAGATATGAATTATATCATGGAGAAGGCACAAAATAGCATCGGAATTATTCTTGATCTTCGCTCAAACGGAGGAGGCTCTCTGACCAATATGTACACACTGGCGTCTTTCTTTGCAGACAAGAAGCGTAATGCTTTGATAATGTTGGACAAGAAAGGTCCTGCTCACGATGATTTCGGACGAAAGATTGATGTTGAAATCAGTCCGAGCGACACGCTCAATTACACCAAACCTGTCACAATTCTCACCAATCGGGCTTGTTTTAGTGCCACCTCTTTCTTTTGTGCAGCTATGAAAGTTTTTCCTCACATTGTCCAGATCGGTGATAGCACAGGAGGCGGGATGGGCGCTCCCGGATATTTTGAATTACCCAATGGATGGACATATCGCATGTCTGTTACACGCACACTTTCACCCAATTCAATTAGCTGGGAATCAGGTGTTCCGCCCGATATTGAAGTTGATATGGACCCCGCACACGAAGCCAATGGCATAGACGACATAATGGAAGTAGCAATCACATATATTTTGAAAACAAATGCAAAATAAATTTCTTGTTCTGTTGATATTATTCCCGCTCTATTTTACGGTCTCGGGACAAAATGTGATTGAAGACAACTTGATATATCTTGAAAGTTCAAAAGATACCATCGGACAACTTTGCAATTCAAAACAAGCCCTCGTCGCCATCGGGTATCATATGTATCATGCTATATATCATTCCTCCTTTTCTCTCGAAAACAAATTATTGTATCTCGAACTGAGAGACATCTCCGTCAATGATCTGTATAGACATAAAGGAAAAGTATTGATATTTGACATCAAATACGGTGCAGCGAGATGGGTGCGAAAAACCGATTTCAGAAGAAGCCACAATATATTCAACAAAGATAATATATTAAAATTGAGAACATTAGATGCATACAATTTTGACCCGGACTCAGGCTATATCAAGTGGAATCTCAATAAAAAAATCATACTTACCGACTTTGAACACAACATCGGATTTTATTCGCGAGCAAACAAACTATTTGCATTCTCTCTTTCCAATAAAAAGAAAATTTGGAGTAAACGAATGAAAATTGGTAATAATATCCGTATTTTTCCTTTGAACAAAAATAATCTCTTGTTGTACTCCGCCGGTGCTTTTTATGTTTTGAATGCCAACAATGGAGAAGAAATCCGGAAAATCACACAAAAAATGCATTTCCCAAAAACAAAAGAAAAATTCTTTAAGTTTACTTCATTGGACAATCTTCTTCCACAACAAAATTCTGACTATTACGTAAAGGAAAAGAATAAATTTTATTTCGCTAACGCCGATGGACTTCATTGTATCAGTGATGATGGTTATAAAATATGGAGTTCTCCATTTCAAGAACGAAAACTTGGTGCCTCATTTCATATTTGGCAAAACAATGAGTATGTTGGAATTGTCAATTACTATGACAAAAGAAATTCAAACAAAGAAGCTCCCTTCGTTGGAATATATGACAAACAAAGCGGCAAAACGATATTCTTCATTTCTTTTGATAGCAAGCAAAAACTGATAGACGTTCGCTCCGGACACAAACAACTAAGTCTCCTCTTTGAAGATCATATCAAAATCTATTCCTTTGATAAAAATGAAACCCAATCGATTAATCTGACTTCCTACAAAGAAAACAAGCCCAAATCGTTCTACCCAAACAAAATTTATCCTGACGGCAAAGAGTTTAGCTGGCAAGCACTTCCCGACAAAGAAACAAACAACTCCATCATGTATGAAGACGGAAGATTGGTCATTCTCGGGCAACAATTGCCCGCTCGTACTCCATCCCCTCAATATTCTCCTATGGAAATAACAAACAATGAGCACTGGCATGTTATATGGGACAAAGATCATTTCCACCTTCTCAATCAAAATTTTAAATCAATCGCAAGAATTGATAAATTTGCCATTCCCGCACTTTATAACGATACACTATTTCTAATGGAAAACAAAAATTTATATTTCATTGACCTTCATTATTATAAATAGGGTCAGCAGAAAATTACGAAGA
>CAZLTF010000265.1:0-1619 GCA_964562195.1 uncultured Bacteroidales bacterium
ACACCTTCTTTGAGAGTAAAATAAATGCAAAACTTTTTTGGAAAAAACGCTGATTTCTCTTGCATTTTATTATTGATATTGTTATGTAATTCATTCTTTCTTACCTGTTTGAGAGTTTTTTCAGCAAACCCTATTTAAGCAAATGAACACCAATACCACATTTGAGACATTGTTTGCGTTTGCAATATTCATTCTTGAGATGTAAAAGAGCTTGCGTATGAAGAGCCGAATTGACCGTGAGGTCTAACTTTTTCCATTGATTCGTGATAGCATTCTTTTCGCCGGGAATTTGTTCCAGAAATTTCAGAGCACGATTGAGCATCTCTTCATTATTGCGATTTTTTCCGTAATAGTAAAGAAACGGAATGATGGTATTGATAAGAATGAGATTGATACCTTGCGAACTCAAAGATTTTTTTCGATGGGGTGATATTTTGTCAAAAGAGTAATGTGTTTGCCAATATGCGGAAACTTCTACCTTGAATAATTCTTGAACATCTTTCAGGTTTTTCTGTTCCAAAATTTTAGAAAATAGTTTGCTGGAACGATATAGAAGGTGTGCAAATTGGGCAATACGAATGCCGGGGAAATTGCCGGGTCTCATTCGTGCAAATTTCCACGTATTTTTGGAGAGAGGGAGGAGTTTGAATTTGCGTTTAAGAAACTCATATTCATTTTGCAAAAGCACAGGGTATTCATCCGTAAAATCTTCTTGCAACAAGCCCGCTTGTCCATATAATAGAGCCTCTATTTGAAAAAGATTATTTTTTTGCTTGGCAATGATATGCAAAGGTAGAGAACGTGCCAGCGATTCGAATGCGTGCGCATTGGTATGAAACCCGAAGTTGCGTGCAATCGTCTCGTAAAAGGCTTGCTCCCAGTTATTTTTCGTCTTTTGAAGACGCTCACCAATCTCTTGGGAACGTTTCTCCATACGTTCGACAATCAGCCGGTCTATCCACGAATTGACAATCAGCCGCGGTGCTTCGTGAATCATTTTCTCGCAAGCAATCCAGTTCTTGTTTTGCAAAAAATATTGGTATTTAGCGAAGCTATTTTCATTAAATTTACCTTTTAGCTCAAGTTGCGGTATTGCTTCTCCGTTTTTTCTAAACAGTTTTTGATCAACCTTATATGCAACATGCAATATGATCGTGTCATAGTTGTCATCATTTTGGTGTTTATGTCTAAACCAATCGGATGTTTGGATATGAAGTTCTACGTTGCCCGCCCAGATTACTTCACCGATACGTATCTTGGCTTCCAGAAAATCCGGACCTGCATTGTGGTTGTGGTATCCCGGAAACAAAATTTCAATTTTCTCTCCATCTGTGCTTGATAGCGACGGGCTTAATAATTGATATTGCCACAAATAATGTAAAAAATCTTCATTCATCTTTCTTTCTTTATCGGTCTATGTCAGTGTAATCCCTTCACCTTGGGAATGCCTGCCATAAATTCCTTTACATAATAAGGGGTAAAATAGGCAATGTCCTCAAAAAGTTGTTGCTTGTATTTCTCAACGCCAAGATCTATGAGATGAGTAGAACTTAAACGGAAATCTTTGAGAATCTTTATTTTAGAAAAATTTTTTGCCAATTTTTCAATTTTCTCAATTT
>CAZLTF010000266.1:0-5299 GCA_964562195.1 uncultured Bacteroidales bacterium
TAGAAACTACATACAATCTGACTATCAGAGTACAAGACAATAACATATTAGACACCAAGCTTGTTGGTTCTGCTCCTACGCACCCTCCCGACTTAATGTTAGAAGCAATTAGCCAGATAACAAAGAAAAAATTGATAAAAGAAAATAAAACATATATTCTACAATAAAATTAGGTTTTTATGAAGATTAACAGACAATTTAGCAGGCTGCTATTCATCTTGCTGCTTGGCAGTTCGTTTTTTACTTCCATTGCAAACAGCAATCCCAGCTTTGGTCAAGACAATCAAGCTCAAGTAGATGTAAAAAACATGATTCAAAAATTAGAGAAAAAATTTAAGGTCTCCATCACAATGGATGCCGCTTTACTCAAAGAAAAAAGCATTGCCAAACAGATTAGCAAAAATGTGAACATCATCACAGCTGCCACAAATATCGAAAATGCACTTCACAGAATCGTGGACAACAACAAACTCGAGTTTGAGAAGATCAGTACTGACTTCTATATTATCAAAAAAAAGACAACACCCTCCTCAGACGAAGAAAAAGAAAACAAACATCAACTTGTACCGGAGGACGATAAAACAAAAAAAGTACAAGGAGTGGTATTGGGAGCAAAAGACAAACTCCCAATACCGGGTGTAACAGTGCTAATCAAAGGAACAACAATTGGGACAGCCACGGATTTCGACGGATTTTTTTCCATAGAAGTTCCGGCAGATGCCGAAATATTGGTTTTTTCCTTCATCGGAATGAAAACAAAAGAGATAGCTATCAAGAACTTGAAAACAAAAGACAATGCGATATATCTCAAAGAAGATTATTTCGGACTTGAAGAAGTCGTCATTTCAGGAGTTGCGGCAGCCACCCCCCAGAAAAATTTGACCGTAACGGTCAAAAGAGTAGATACCAAATCAATGGAAAACATCCAATCATCCAATGCAGTTTCCGCCCTACAAGGACGAGTAGGCGGGCTTACCATTATCAATGGTAGCGGATTACCCGGAAATAGTGCAGGTGTTCGACTGAGAGGTGCCACGAGTATAACAGGGAGCAATGCTCCATTGGTGATGGTAGATGGAACAATCATCAGCATATCTTTATCCGATCTGAATTTTGATGACGTCGAATCTTATGAGATTGTTCAAGGTGCTGCTGCTTCTGCACTTTACGGATCACGGGCTGCCAACGGGGTGATTGTTATTAAGACCAAACGCGGTAGCAATCTTAAAGAAGGAGAGGTAAAAACAAGTATAAAAACAGAATATGGAATTCAAGAATTGCCACGTCACCTACCCTTGGCAACACATCATCCGTATAAATTAGCCGACGATTGGGATGATCCCAAATATGATTATACACGCTATAAAAATGTTCTGTATAACAGCGAAGGAGACGTGATATCAGGCTCCCGCTCCTTAAATGATCCTACACACTCCTACGTTGACCAAGCATACAAGCAAGTCAATGATTATCAAAATGAGCTATTTCAAAAAGGACAGTATTATTCCTTCATTGCCTCCATCTCTTCCAAACAAAAAAGTATGAACTATTTTATCTCTTTTGAACACAATAGACAAGAAGGAATCTTTAAATATACAGATGGATATACGCGAAACAACTTCTCATTTACACTTGATAATTATCTGACCGATAAAATCAAATTATCTACATCCAATCACATTATTCACACAAACTCCAATAATCCCGGCTCTATCTATAGCTCCTTATTCGGTTCATTGACGATGTCGCCGGATGTAAAACTCATCGATTCGATATATCCGGATGGAACAATGAAATTAAGCCGGTATCCCGACCCCTGGCAAAGAGGAGTGGTCTCCAATCCCCTCATACCACTTTATTATATTACAAAATCAAAAACAAAAAACGCTTTTCATGGTAATACCAGTGTAAAATATGATATTTTCAAATTTCTAAGCGCCAGTATCAAATACGCTTATGAATACCGTTTTAATAATTCCACGACACAATACCCCATAGGATATATCGGTGGAGGAAGCTATGCCAACGGATACTTCGGTAGCTTCCCATACAAAAGCTTTTCACAAGAATTTCAACCGATTATTGTCTTAAACTATAATACGGAAGACTATTTCATCAAATCTCAATTGAGTTATAAATATGAATCGTGGATAAGCTCCAACGCATCATTTTCGGGGATAGACTTAGTAGCGGCAGATATTTATCAGTTTCAAAATGCTGACCCCAAAAAAGTCTCCGCTGCATCCTATGATTATAAAATTGTTTCCATAGATTATTTTGGAATTATGGATCTTGGTTTTAAAGACACCTATTTTCTGGGTATCTTGCTAAGAAAGGACGGCTCTTCGCTTTTCGGCGAAAACCAAAGATGGCAAACATATTATCGTATGTCCGGAGCCGTAAGATTGTCCAACTTTATCCGTCAAGAATGGCTGGACGAATTAAAACTGTCCAGTGCTTATGGCATTGCCGGTCTGAGACCAAAATTTAGCCAACAATATGAAACTTGGAAGGTGACCAACGGCATGCTTTTCCCCCAAAGGCAAGGAAATAAGGATTTGCGTCCGGAAGTTTCAAAAGAATGGGAAACAACACTTCATATCGGTTTATTGAATCGTATCTCTTCCGATCTGACTTATGCACAAGGCAAAACAAGTGATGCCATCTTTTTAGTGCCGCTTGCTTCTCAATACGGCTATTCCGAACAATGGAAAAACATCGGAGGATTGTCCTCAAAAACCTATACCGCCTCTTTGGATGCTATGATCGTAAAAACAAATAATTTCTCTTGGAATGCCGGACTTACGTACACACGTGTCAGATCTAAGATTGGCGAACTGGGAGTTCCTCCATTCTATCAAGGTCCCAACAATTCATTTTTGGTTCGAAATGATTCGATTTACAATATTATGTATGGATATGATTGGGTACGAAGCCTGCCACAAATGGAAAAACAATTGCCCGAAGGAAAAACAATAGACGATTATGAGATAAATGATGAAGGATATGTCGTACCAAAAGGTTCTATAGGTACCAATCTCGAAGTCGCCATACCTCTTGATATCAACAATGACGGCGTAAAAGATAAAGTAGTCATCGGTGATGGAAATGCAGATTTTCAATTGGATTTCTCCAATAATATTTCATTCTATGGTTTTAACCTCGGGCTGATGATCTCATGGAAACAAGGAGGAAATATTTATAATTACTCCCGGCAATATTTGTACAGAGACTTAAGAGCCGCCGAGATCGATCAATATGGCAAAGCGGAAGATCAAAAGAAAAGTTTGTATTATTATCAAAATTTCTACAATAATACGGAAATTAATTCATACTTCGTAGAAGACGGTACATATCTGAAAATCAGAGAATTATCACTGAGCTACAATCTGTCGGAGAAGAGACTCCAACAAATACTCGGAAATCATAATGCCATCAAAGGTGTACGCTTAAGTGTTCAAGGTAGAAATCTTTTTACCTTTACCAAATACAAAGGCTTCGACCCCGAAGTAGCCTACTATACAGACAATCATTTTTTCCCATTTGATCGCTTTACATATCCAAACTTTAGAGTTTACACATTTTCTTTAAAACTTCAATTTTAATTCAAAATAGTTATGGTAATGAAAAAATATATACAAACAAGTTTCTATTTACTATTTGTTGTGA
The DNA here is from genome assembly GCA_964562195.1 of uncultured Bacteroidales bacterium. Classification (GTDB taxonomy): domain Bacteria; phylum Bacteroidota; class Bacteroidia; order Bacteroidales; family S143-32; genus S143-32. Next base: position 3,670 of record CAZLTF010000266.1, read on the forward strand.
CAATCACACTTATTCAATCCTGTTCAAAAGATCTTGACGTTAACAATCCAAATGAACCGGATAGTGAATTAATCTTTTCCAATCCGGGTATGGTACAAAAAGTTGCTCAGAGTAGCTTTGTCAAATGGTGGTATATCAACACTACCGACCTATCTCCGAGAATGGCAATGTGGGTAATGGCGGATCAAGGCACCTGCTCTTGGGCAAATCGAGGAATGTATCATTTATCTTCCGAACCACGCGCACCATTCAACAACGAAACTTCATATACTTACGCCAGTATCAACGAAAATTATTGGAAACACCTTTACGCTTCCTACTTTATGGCTAATGGAGTGGTGAATTCAATCGTAAATGATTCTATGAAAATTGAAATCGACGGGAAAGATGAAACCGCAAAGACTCTTGCTTTTGCGTTGTTTACAAGAGGTCTGGACATTGGGTATCTGGGCTTGGTATATGATCAAGGAGCCATAGCCAAAAATCCGTATGTCCAAGAAGTAGATTCGTCGTTCTATCCTTATTACCGGCTTATAGATGAAGCGATCGCCTCTATGGATATGGTCATTCAAATATGCAATGAGAACTCATTTACACTGTCCGATTCCGAAGGATGGATTTCCGGCAATAGTATTAATCAAAGTGACCTGAAAAAACTGGCAAGTTCATACGCAGCGCGCTTTCTGGTATATTCTTCACGTACCAAAGAAGCAAATGACGCATTGGACTGGAATCAAGTATTGGAATATGCCGAAGACGGAATAACCCAAGATTTCACCTTGATGATGGACGACCAGATTTGGAAAAGCTATTTCCGCAAATATACGGTACGTCCGGGCTGGGCAAGAATTGATGCCAGAATCATCCATCTGCTGGATGAAAGTTATCCTTGGAGATTTCCCGAAGATGGTCACAATCCCGAAGCTGCAACTTCTGCCGACGGTCGCTTGGAATCAGACTTTCACTTCTCTCCCGTCTGTAATATGAAACCGGAAAGAGGGTATTATCACTATTCCAATTATGAATATTCAAGATATGAATACGCCTACAATCCGGACGTATTGACAGGTGAGGTACCCGAAATGTTAGCTTACGAAAACAGTCTCTTCAAAGCGGAAGCAATGGCTAGATTGGGAAACATCGACGGTGCATTAGCAATCATCAACAATGGACCTCGTACGGATCCAGATAGAGGCAATCTTCCGGATGCTACTGCTGCCAATTTGGATGATTTTTTGAAAATCTTATTTTATGAGAGAGACATCGAACTCATCCAAACCGGATTTGGAATTGCTTTTTTTGATATGCGTCGTAGAGATATGCTGCAAAAAGGAACAATGCTGCATTTTCCTGTCCCCGGCAGGGAATTAATGGCATTGCAATTGTCGATTTATACTTTTGGCGGAATAACCAATGCCGATGGCGTGAACACTTCCAACGGCGGATGGTTTCCGGCTAAGTAATTCATACTTATGACAATACACTTATCATATTGAGTCAAAAACAAAAAAGCAGGAAAGTCTGAAAGCAAAAAAAAATGAGAAAAAAATGAGAAAAAAAATATTCTTAGCAATACTAATGCTCCTATTTGTAGGTCTTTGGGAGATAGAAGCTTGTACGACAGCCGTAG
>CAZLTF010000267.1:0-2355 GCA_964562195.1 uncultured Bacteroidales bacterium
TTTGCCGCCGAGATGATAGCCTCCGGCAAGACTGGCCATAATGATGCCAATCGTTCCTGACCACACAATGATGGAAGTACCCAAGAAAGGACCCAGCAAACGGATGCCACTCAGCTCGAATATCATCGAAAATCCACCGATGATAAACACGATAATGTATAAGACTTGAATTCTTACTTTTTGCATTCTGCAAAGGTATAAGAAATAAATATCCGCGAATGAGAAAAATATCATACTTTTGTAAATCAAAATACGGAAGACGTGGCACAAACATTTATTCAGCGATTAGCGAGAGAAATAAAGGATAAACGAAATGAGAATACCGCCAGTCTGTGTGTCGTATTTCCCAATCGTCGTCCGGCATTGTTTCTACAAAAAGAATTGGGCGAATTGTACCGGAAACCGCTATGGTTGCCCTCTGTTTTTTCGATCGTTGATTTTTTCAACCAATTGCATGATCTTGCTGTGCCGGAGCCTATTATGTTGCAGTTTGAACTCTATGAAGTGTATCGCCAAACAATGGGGGACAAGGCACAAGATTTTGTCCAATTTATGGATTGGGCTCCTACTTTAATCCAAGATTTCAACGAACTGGATGCCTATCTTGTTTCGCCGGATGAGATATTTGACAACCTCGCTGAGTTTAAATATTTTTCTATTTGGGACCCCGGACATGTCGAACTCTCTGAATTTGAACGAAATTATTTGCAGTTTTATCAATCTCTGAAAGTGCTTTATACAAAATTCAAAGAGCACCTCTTGGAACGTTCCTACGCCTATCAAGGACTTGCCAACCGGATGGTAATCGAAAATCCGGATCGCTATGCTTCGCAAATTCAGTGGACGGAGATCTGGTTTGCAGGTTTCAACGCTCTGAATAAATCCGAATCCAGACTTATTGAAATGCTGCAAGACAGGGTAGAGGTGAAGGTGTATTGGGATTCGGACAAATATTATATGGATGATTCAAGACAGGAAGCCGGCTATTTTTTGCGACAGCATAGATTTCGTGAAAAAAAAGAATTTAATTGGATTTCTGACTCATTCTCTGACCAAAATAGACAAGACCATATCATTGGCGCTCCGGGAAATGTGAGTCAAGTGAAAATGGCGGCGGAGATCATCCGCAAAATAGCGATGGAAACACCTCATCTGATCGAAAAAACAGCCTTGATCTTAAATGACGAAAGCCTTGCGCCGGTAGTGCTTAATTCAATCCCTTCCGAACTACGGCATTTCAATATTACTATGGGGTTCTCATTGCAACAAACACCATTTTACAATTTCTTGATGAGCCTCTTTGAAATGCAAGAGAATATGTTGAGACATAGCCGGAAAAAGAGATTTGTCTATTATATTAAAGACATCCTTCGTATCTTACAGTCTCCCGTGATAATGGAATATTGTGCCCGGCACAATAAAGAAAAACAAAGAACCGGACTTGTACACTCATTGATGAAACGAAATCTAATACTGTATTCCCGTCAAAATCTGGAAAAGTATATTTTGCATAACTTACCCGGACTTCGGGTCTTTTTCGCCCCTTGGGGCAATCCGGCTGGTGAAGCTGTGCAAAAACTGCTCGAAGTCCTGAAACAATTGCTCAAAAATACTGATTTACAGAATGGTATGAATGCTGAGTTTATCAATAAGTTCATACATATATTGGTGCGACTAAAAGACCTTATGGATGAATATCCCGTAGAACCGGATCTCAAAAGTTTGAAAAAATATTTTATCCGGATATGCCACAATGTTCGTATCCCATTTTCGGGAGAACCTGTGCGGGGTTTGCAAATCATGGGACTTCTGGAAAGCCGGCTCTTGGATTTTGAAAACCTAATAATGCTCTCGGTGAACGAAAAAATCATTCCCAAAAAAAATCAGGAAAGCTCCTTTTTTCTTCACGAAATCAGAAAGCATTTCGGTTTGCCCGTTTATGCCAATAATACCGCTATTTATGCTTATCACTTTTTCAGAGCATTGCAAGGCGCAAAGAATACATACCTTATTTACAACACACAAGTGGATGACTTCGGAAGCAGCGAAAAAAGCCGCTTTTTGCTTCAATTGAAACATGAACTTCCGGCTTATAACAATTTGCCTGTCCATGAAAGCATCTTGCATCCCGAAGTGCACGAGAATCGCCAAGAAACCGGAATCTCTATTTCCAAAACTCAAGAAATGATCAGACAATTGCAAACTATGGCAAAAAGGGGATTTTCGGCTACCGCATTGAGTATTTTTATGAATTGCCCTTTGCAGTTTTATTTTCAATATATCGCACATATACAGGAAGAAGACGAAATAGAAGAAACAATCGAAGCGAGAACTTTCGGATTGGTCATTCATTCA
>CAZLTF010000268.1:0-3887 GCA_964562195.1 uncultured Bacteroidales bacterium
GAAACCAGTCCGAATTGATTTGTAGTTGCACTGTGTGTCTCCGAATAAACAATGCTTCCCGAAGCGCTTGCTTGTCGTAGGTTTATCCTGAACGAAACATTCTGACCGGATAAAACCGCACCTGTATTATCCCTGACAACAGTTTGATATTTAAATGATTGTGGAGATTGTGCCACCACTATTAGTGACAATAAAATAAAATAAATTGTGATAAATTGTTTTTTCATAATGCTTTTTATTTATGTATTAATATGATCGGAAATATGTATTGTTTTTTCGTAATATGAACCTCCTGTGATCAGACTTGCAATAAGTTTTGTTTCTTTTCCCGAAATAAAAGAGGCGCCATAATTGGTTTGGGAAAACTTTTCGGATTTGATTATCTTTCCATCCGGTGTACGAATGACAATTGTCGCTTTATCCAATATGGATGCAGATACAAAACAAATTGCTCCATTTGAATAATACAACAAGATATCCACTTTTTGTTTCCCGTACTTTTGCATTTTTTTGTTTTTTATTTTTTTGCAAAAGTATTAGCGTACACAAGCATTTGCCAAAAATATTAGGTATCAAACAAGTATTACATAGCCCCGGTACAGGTATTAATCAGGTATTATTTGCCTTTCTAACCTACTAACACCCAACATATTAAAAGTGATATCATATGATTTACAAAAAACACGACGATTTTATCAATAAATTCAATATCTTTGTAAAAAAATAAACTATGAGAAACGTGATTGCTAATATCTTGAGATTTTTTCTTTTTATTCCGGGCTTTGTTTACGCTCAAAATGAAATCATCGAATTGCAAGAAGCTGTAAAAAATGCCACCGATGACAGCACTAAAATTGTTTCCACATTGGATTTGGCATTTTATTATGTAAATCGAAATGGAGACAGTAGTATTTATTATTGTGATAAAGCCACGAGACTGGCAAAGGATCGAGATTATCCTTTGGAGGTTGCCAATTCAAAAAACATTAAAGCTATGGCTTTTCAAAGCTTGGGGGATTATGCTTCGGCAATCATTGCAACAAATGAAGCCATCGAGATAGCAAAACAACTGATCAAAAAAGAACCGGATAAGCTAATTTACAAAAATCGACTGTTTAAATTTTATAATACTTTGGGAAATACCTATTATTATCTTTCGGATTATCCTTCTGCTATTCAATATTATATACTGGCAATTCGCAATGCCGAGAAAACAGATTCGGACATAGTATCACTGTTATACAGCAATATGGGCATGGTATATAAAGAGTTTAAAGACTATTCGATGGGTATAAAATACCTGAAAAAAGCCATCGAAAGAGCCAGAAAAAAGAAGCAAGAAAGTATAGAAACTATGGCGGTGGTAAATCTTGGAAGCTTGTTTTTTGATGCTCAAAAATATGATTCCGCAAGCTATTATTATTCACAGATTCTTCCCAAGATAGAGACAGAATCCAATCCCGATATTTCGATTTCGGTTTACCTCAACCTCGCTGCGATATACAATGAAAATTCCGATTTTGAACTGTCAATGCACTATCTCACAAAAGCAAAAGCATTAATTGACAAATATGACTATGAAAGAAGTAGAATTTATTACTTCAAATCTATTGCCAAACTATATGAAAAAAAAGAACAGCTTGACAAATCCATCGCGTATCTCAAAAAAGCCTATCACCTTGCCGATTCACTCGGCGAAAAAAGCAATCTACAAAACACATTGGAACTTCTTTGTTTTAACTATTCCGAGAAGGAAGACTACCGCAATGCCTTTATTTACAGTCTAAAACTGCTACAAGTAAAAGATTCTATCTTTACGGAAAACAATGCAAGCACCATTCGCGAACTGGAAATAAAATTTGATGTGGATAGAAAACGTTTGCAAATTGAGAAACTCAAAGCGAAACAAAAAGCAGACCAACAACAAAAAGCTCTTTTGTGGGTCAGTGTTTTTGCATTGTTAGCCATCACTTTGCTCGTTGTTCTTGCTTTTATCCAAAAAAGAAAGAGAATGGAAGTCAAACGGGAAAAATCGCAGGAAAAAATGCGATTTCTCAACCGCCAATTGGCTTCCCAAGCATTGACAATGATGCAAAAAAACAAACTGCTCCTTGAACTCCAAAAGTCCATCGTTGAACTTGGCAAAGAAAAACCGGAAAATATCTCCAAATCCATCAACCGGATAAAACATCAAATCAAAAGAAATATCAATTCGGAAAAAGATTGGGAAGTATTCAAAATGTATTTTGAACAACTCAACAAAAGCTTTTTTAAAGCTCTTAAGAAAATAAATCCGGATTTAACCGATCATGATCTAAAAATAGCTGCCCTTATCAAACTCAAATTGAATATCAAAGAAGTAGCATCATTACTCAACTTATCCCCCAATAGCGTGAAAGGTTCACGGTATCGTCTGCGTAAGAAACTAAATTTATCATTACACGATGACCTTTCCGATTTTATCGGCAAGATTGATTAATATCAACTGTATGCATATACACTCATTAAGAATATGCGCCCGAAAATCATCTGTATTTGCACGTATCAGAATTCGTAAATTTCTTTTGAACAAAAAAAGCACCCCCCATTGATATGGAGGGTGCTTCAACAGGGTCTAAAAACTCCCAAAGAAGGTGTTTTCACTCCAAAGAAGCAGACCCTAAATAAAAATTATTATTTTGAAATCATAAGTCGCTGAATATTAACTCCGTCACCGGCATAAATTTTCACAATATACGTTCCTTTTGCCATGTCACTGACATTTATTTGTTGTTCAAATCCCGTAAGATTACTTTCCCTTACAAGTACACCGAGCGTATTGTATATCAATAGCTTCTCAAGAGGTTTTTGGGAAGTAAGATGAACTATATCGGAAGTAGGATTTGGATAAATCGAAGAAAAAGAATTTGAAATTTCTTCGATACCGTCACCGGAGGTATTAACAACATAAGGACCTTCGGGCAATGACTCTCCTTCCTGATAAATAGCATAGACCATAAAATAATGAATTCCTTGCTCTGCAATAAAATAATCATACGAAGTATTTGAAACATTATCCAAAAATTCCCAAGCACCACCGTCTATCTTATGAATCAATCGATAATACTGAAAAACAGACTTAGCAGCGTTAGAGCTCATGAATGAAGCTTCTTTTACAGTTGCTTTTTCTACCATAAACAGGTGACTATCAACAAAATCTACATTTTCCGGTGTATTCTCTTTCTTTTGTGGAGAGACAAACGACTTTCCATCGGGACTAAAAGAAAGGAAAGCTTTCAAATTCCAATTATAATTATATCCGATATTGGGCAATTCGTTCCAAGTAGTCCCATCCGTCGAGATATAATCTCCTTTTCCCTGAAGGGCAGGACCTTCATCTACACCTGCAACCCCAGAACCGGCTTGCTGAGTAACACTAAATCCAAACCAAAGCTCCTCACCGGTATTAATCTGAACCGCTTCGTTGATCAAGACCTCATTCCACTCATTCAAAGAAACACTCTCGACATCTTGACTCAATATCAGATTTGACGCACCTTCTCCTTGCCAAATTTGCAAAGTATAGGTAGCATTAGTATCATTGGTCGGAAAAAATGCTATCTTTGACAAATAGTAATTTTCAAAACCTTCCAACTCTTCGGCAGTCCATCTCGAAGCAGCATAAAACGTACCTCCATTGATCAAACCGACAGATGTAAAATATTCACTCGAATCCCAGTGGATCCACTGTGCTCCATTACCCGGCTCATCCCAGGTGACGTGAATCAGCGTGTCATTCTCGATAGCTCCCGTAAGATTTTGAGGAGCAAAAAACGTGTTGGCAACTTGTGCCGAACTAAGCACCGCAATAAAAAGCATGCCTACTAAAAAATAAATTTTTCTCATAA